>DAOVZV010000294.1 GCA_030634925.1 Sulfurovum sp. | reverse complement strand
TGAGATGATTCAAGATGAAATAATGGATAACCTTTTACCCATTAAGCCCAATAGAAGCTTTGGTAGAGAGAAGAAATTTACAAGTAAATTTCCTGTTTCTAAGAAGCGTTCTTAATGAGATTTTTGCTTAAGTCATTGGCATTGCCCAAGCCCCACCCACCTTGTACCGAAATACCCTTGTGAACATTATCAAATTATGCAGTGTGCATTATAGCTAAAATAATTATTTTTCTTAAAAGATATGTTATAATCATTTCGTACTCGCAAGGTATTTTTCTTTAGATTTAGATGACTACTAGACTTTTGGATAGAAGGTAATTTATACTTCGGTATAGGTTGCCTTTTTTTTTGGCTAATTTTTAGTTAGGAGCTGGAGAGAGAATCCTAAATGAAATATCTGGATTTATCATCATGATGAAAGAATATCTACTTCTGAGTACCACTCAATATCGGTACAAATAGACAATCTCCTATATCTGTATAAGTGATTTTTCCATTTCTTTTTGTGTATTTTCTTAGGGTGTGTTTGGTGGATTTTGTCTCTATTGGAGCTATTAGTATTCCTCCGTCTGCTAGTTGGTCAAATAGTATTTTGGGTATCTCTTTTGCTGTGGCTGAGAATAGTATTCTTTCAAATGGTGCGTACTCTTTCCATCCTCTTTGTCCATCTTCAAAACGGGTGGATATGTTCATTATATCCATTAGTTTGAAGCTCTTTCTTGCCTCTTTGAGTAGTTCGTCTATTCGTTCTATGGTAAATACTCGACGGCATATTTTGCTTAGTATGGCTGCTTGGTATCCACTTCCACATCCTATCTCTAGTATGGAATCTACTCCGTCTAGTTCTAGGCTTTGTGTTATTTTGGCTACTGTTAGGGGAGATGATATCCATTGTCTCGCACTCAATGGTAGGGCATCTAATTGATATGATAGGTGTCGAAATTGTGGTGGTACGAATATTTCTCTATCTATTGCCAAAAAGGCTTTTTTGACATTTTTGTCTAGTTTAAATTTGGTTTTTTCTATCTCTTCTACGAGTTTATTGCGTTTTATCTCTCTTATCATCTATCAATCCATTACTATATATCTTCTCATTTTTTTGATTTCTCTGAAAAATATTGTTCCCTCAATGGCTTTGAGACTATCATCTGCTATCACCTCTGATGTAGGGGATATGATAGCTGATGAACTTGCCATATCGCTATCTGAGCTATTGGATACGATGACATAGCACTGGTTCATTATTGCCAATGCCCTAGCCAATACTTCTAGGTGTTTCTTGCGTAATAGTCCCCATCTAGCAGGTATGATAACTATATCAGCTCCCTCTATCTGTTTCCATAACTCTTTGAACCTAAGCTCAAAGCATATTAGTATCGCGTATTTCACACCATCTATCTCAAATGGTTTGATATTTTTCTTCTTGCCTGATATGAAGTATAAGTCTTCATCTCCTAGCTTGAATAGTTTTACTTTCTCTTGTCTGTATATGATTTTGTGTTTGTGTATGACTATTGCTTGATTGATGAAGTAGTCACCCTCTTGGAGGATGAGAGTTATTACTACTATCTGTTCATCTACAACTTTTTTGAGTATTTTGATAGCATTTAGTGAAAACTTGGCAGCAGTTGCCATGTGTTCATAATCCAAAGCAGTCAAAAATACTTCTGGGGCTACTATTAGATGCTTCTCTTGATGTGATTTTATCTCTTTGAGAAGTAAATCCAAATTCTCTTGATAGCGTTTTGTAGATGGTAGTTGAAGTGTCACTACATCCATATCTTTGGGCATATTTAGCATATTATCTCCTAGAAATCATCTAAATCTAGACTACCTTTGGAGTAATTTGTCACATTACCCTCGAAAAAGTTGGTCTTTTGGTCATTGAACTGTGAGAAATTATCTACCCATTTGATAGGATTTTCTACATTGTATAGCTTCTCTAGTCCTACAGCCTCTAGCCTCTTGTCTGCTAGAAACTCTATATATTGTGATATGATATTATCAGTTAGACCTAGTATCTGACCTTGTGTGATATATGCACCCCATTCACTCTCTAGCTTGACAGCCGAACGGAACATATCATATACATCATCAAGTAGCTCTTTTGTAAATAGTTCTGGTCTCTCTTTACGAGTAGATTTTATCATATTTTGGAATAGTATCAGGTGCGTCACTTCATCTCTTTGGATAAATCTAATCATCTGTGCCGTACCTAGCATCTTGTCTGACCG
>DAOVZV010000088.1 GCA_030634925.1 Sulfurovum sp. | reverse complement strand
TGTTTTTTTGTTTAAAAATAAAAATGCTTGTGTACTAGGAGCTCCCAAAAATATTTTATTTGACAATTTTTTCAATAGTTCAAATGGCATTTTGGTATTTAATAGCAAGATATTTTCATGAGTTTTAAGATGGGTAATATAATATAAATCATCTTTTTCAAGTATCTTCTCTAACCGATTTATCCTATCTTTTTTCTCTTTGTAGTGTATTTGTAAAATATTGATTTCGCTTTTTAGTTTTAGCTCTATATCCACATTTTCAGAAATATCTATAGAGGCTTCGATAAACTCCAAACTAGGTAATTTTTTGAGCTTTTTATCTATAGTTGCCAAATCAAGATAGAGTTGATAATCATACTCTGGTCTCTTGTCTTGTGTGATATAAAATTCCAAGACATAATCTACCTCATCTTCTTGTACTACAAACTTCACAACTTTTATATCATCTGTAATATCAGAAAACTCTTCTAATATATTGATAATATACTCTTTTTTGTTCTCATCTATAAAACAGTGCAACATAATAAAGATAAATTGCAAAAGAGTACTTTTACCTCCACCATTTTTACTAGCCACAGAGTAGATATTTGGAAATTTATTTTTTTCAAAATTTATAATTATATTTTCAAAATTTCTAAACTTTATAATTTCTACTTGTTTTAGTTGCATCTGTTATATTCCTAAGTGTGAGGATTGTATTTGGTAAGTAGGTGCGTTTGGACGCACCTGAGAGTTCTAACTATTTATTCAACGCATTTACTGCGTCTATTACTTTTGTATAATCAGGTTCGTTGTTTATTTCGCTTACTACCTCTTTGTATGCTACTGTACCATCTGTGTCTATGACATATACTACTCTACCAAAAAAGCCTTCTAGGAATACTGGTGCTGATATTGTTGCTCCGTATCTTAGTGCTTTGTTTGCATCTTTGTAGTCTGATACTGTGCGAACATTTTTGATTTTGTTGTCATGACAAAATCTGCTAATAGAGAATGGTAAATCTTTTGATACCATTGTTACTACTACATTTTTCATCTTGTTTACTTTGGAGTTGAATGACAATGTCTCTAATTTACAAACACCTGTATCAAACGATGGGACGAAACCTATGATTTGGATTTTGTCACTTTTACCACCTACGCTTACTTCTTGAAATATCTTGTTTACTGCTACAAATGTTGGAGCAAAATCTCCTACTTTTAGACCTTTACTATTTAGAGTTACCTCTTCACCTTTGAAAGTCACAGAGTTGGCTAACAACAATGAGTTTAACAAAATAAATGCTAGTATCTTTTTCATTTTTTATCCTTTAAAATTATAAATATATATGAGTTTTTATACTCATATCTGTATCATACTCAAAAAAGCTTAATCTTCAAGCCTAATTCGTACACTCTGTTCGTGAGCTGTCAATCCCTCTGTATTTGCTATCAATGCACACGCTTCACCTATCTCTCTCATACCATCTTTGCTCATAGATATAATAGATGACTTTTTCAAAAAGTTCTCTACACTAAGAGGAGAATAGAATTTGGCTGTTCCTCCTGTAGGTAGAGTATGATTGGGTCCTGCTACATAATCACCAATAGGCTCAGGAGTAAGTTCTCCTAGGAATATCGCTCCTGCGTGTTTGATACTATCTAGTAGTGCCATTGGGTCTTTTGTGATTACTTCTAAGTGTTCTGGTGCTATCTCATTCATAAGATATATCGCCTCATCCATATCAGAAGCTACGATTATCGCACCTCTCTCTTCTATGGATTTTCTGGCTATCTCTTCTCTAGATAGTGTAGATAATAGCTCTTCTACTTTGTCGCTTACTCTATTGGCAAGTTCGCTATCTGTAGTGATGAGAATAGATGATGCCATCTCGTCATGCTCTGCTTGTGACAATAAATCTATAGCTATATAATCTTCTCTACCACTCTCATCTGCCAATATCCCTATCTCTGATGGTCCTGCTATCATATCTATATTTACCTCACCATAGACAAGCTTTTTGGCAGTAGCTACAAATATATTACCCGGCCCCGTGATGACATCTACTTTGGGAATAGTCTCTGTCCCATACGCCATCGCTCCAATAGCAGAAGCTCCACCTACTCTATATACTTGTGTCACTTTGCACAGATGACAAGCAGCTAATAGAAGCTCATTTAGTTCATTATCAGGAGCTGGAGTACATACTATTATCTCTTCTACTCCTGCTACTTGAGCAGGTATGACATTCATAAGCAGAGATGATGGATATGCAGCCTTGCCTCCTGGGATATACAGTCCTGCTCTATCTACAGGAGTGACCTTTTGTCCCAATATTGTGCCATTTGCCTCTGTCTCCATCCACGATTTTGGCATTAGCTTTTGGTGATAAGACTCTATCCTATCGTAGGCTAAGTGCAGAGCATCTCTCAATGCTGTATCTATATTGTCATACGCTTTTGCCATATCATCAGTAGATACGAGCAATGCTTCATCATCTTTTGGTGTCCATCTATCAAATTTTGCTATTTGAGACTTCACTGCTTTATTGCCATCTGTCTGTATCTCTTTGAGTAGTGTGGAGACTATTGCACTCACACCCTCTATATCCATTTTGCCTCTTTTGAGAAGCTCATCAAAATTAGCCTCAAAGCTATCATCACTACTATAAAATATTTTCATTATCTACTCCAACCCAAAAGGTATTATTAAATTAATGCGATTTTATCCTACTTGGGCTTAAGTCCTTATCTTAATATTTATTTTATCAAGGAATATGTAAAAAAGTAATAATTTTGATAAGTGTTACAAATAGTGCTATATTTACAGAAAAGATTTAGCTTTAGTTTAATATAATAAGAACTAATAGTAGTCAAAAGGGAAATATGTTACAAATCGTAACGCTAAAATAAATAAGGGTTAATATGCAAAAAGTTTTAGAATATAGTGGGTTATTAAATATTTTATATATAGAAAATGAGACACCTATCAGAGATAAGGATTACAAAACACTCGTGCCTTTCTTTAAAGATGTGATTGTGTCTCCTGATTTAGATGAGTATATAAAGCACCATCAGATATTAGATGAGTATCCTGATATTGTCATGATAGATGTACACAGTAATTGGGAAAGCTGTTTATCTATGATTGGACAGATAAGAGAGATACATCCAAATCAGATGATAGTAATAATAAGTGATGAGTACAAAAAGGGTTATTTGGCAAAATTGATGAGACTTAGGATATGCTATTGTCTTGACAAACCTATAGAGTTTGAAGACCTATATGATATAGCATTTGAAGCTAGTAAAGAGATATATAATAGCCGTCTAGTAGAAGCAAATACAAATATGCTTCATCAAAGAGTAAGTGAACTAGATAATACAATACAGACAATAGAGTATTCCAGAGAGACAAAAGACCAATTTTTTGCCAATGTATCTCATGAAATTCGTACTCCTATCAATGCTGTAATAGGACTTAGCCATATCTTGCTAGATACTGATATAGATGCAAAATACTTGGATTATGTATCCAAAATAGAGACATCAGGAAACCTAATACTCAATATAGTCAATGATATTCTTGATTTTTCCAAGATAGAAGCAGGTAAATTGTCTGTAGAAAATATAGACTTCAATATCAATACAGTACTAGATAATGTATCAACAATGGTAGATTTCAAAGCCTATGAAAAGAGAATAGAGCTTATATTTGATATAGATGAGAGTGTACCTGCCATCATGAAAGGAGACCCTCTAAGACTATCACAAATACTAATCAATCTGATGACAAATGCTGTGAAGTTTACTCATGAGGGCGAGGTAATACTCAAGGCCAAACTATTGCCATTTGAAGAGGGGAAACAACTTATAGAGTTTTGTATATCAGATACAGGTATAGGTATAAAGCCAGAGAATATCACCAATCTATTTCAGACATTTACACAAGCAGATAGTACAACAAGTAGAAACTTTGGAGGTACAGGACTAGGACTTACTATATCCAAACAACTAGTAGAACTGATGGGAGGAGATATATCAGTCACTAGCCAATTTGGTAAGGGGAGTCAATTTACATTTACGGTAGAGACTACTATGGTAGATATAGATGTAAATAGCTATAGCCTACCATCCCAAAAGCTAAAAAACAAAAAAGTATTGATAGTAGATAAGAGTATTCAGACCAAAAAGGCACTAGAGAGAATGCTCCACTACTTTGGATATATCACACTAGAAGCATCTAGTGTAAATGACCTTATGGCTCATATCAAAGAGCATGATTTTGATATTCTTTTTATAGATTATAAGTTGGCTATGGAGTGCAAAGTAAAGATTACAAAAGAGGAGTGTCGAGCAAAGATAGTACTTATGCATCATACTATAGAGGTATCAGATGAGAAGACTTTCAACAAGATAGATGTAGATGCTCACCTAATAAAACCATTTAATCATCAGATAATATTTGGGACAATACTCAAGATATTTGGAGAAGAGAGAGTATCAGATATATCTACAGATACTTTTGTAAGTAAGAAAAATCTCAAATCTATAGGTGGTTCTCATATATTAATGGCAGAAGATAACCAAATCAATCAATCTGTAGTCATAGCCCTACTCGAAGATACAGATATAAATATTACTATCGCAGAAGATGGTCAAGAGTTACTAGACAAGATAGATACTATTGACCCAGTTGATTTGATTTTGATGGATTTGGAGATGCCAGTACTAGATGGATATGAGACAACCAAACTCCTAAGAGAAGAGTCTAAATATGATGATATACCGATAATAGCCCTATCAGGAAATACAACAGCCAAAGATAAAGAAGATGTCAGAAAGATAGGAATGCATGACCACTTAGGCAAACCTATGGATGTCAATGCTTTCTACGGGTTTTTGTTGAAATATATCAAACCCAAAGTAGATTTCTCTCATAGACTAGCTGACGCTACAGAAGAGTTCCCAGCATTGATAGGAGTAGGACAATATCAAGAAGCTATGAAACTATCTATCCTACTACAAAAAGAAGCAGATGCTAGAGATGATACCAAGGTAAAAAAGTCTCTAGTATCTATCTCCAATAACTTAGAAAAGCATGAAAAAGTATTTTTGATACTTATCAAAAATTATGAAAAAGCATTTAATATATTCCTATCATCTGCTGATAAGTTCTTGTCAGCAGATGATATAAGTGATAAAGAGTTCAAAGAAATAGATAAAATAGTTAATATAGTTGATGGTATAGAAAATACAGATAAAGATGAAGAGTTATATCGTATAGGACTAGGACTATTTTGTGATAAGTTTAGAGACTCAGTAGAGGTACTAATTAGAAGAGTTCAAAATCTAAAGTTTGAAGAAGCGACACAACTCTCGTATCAAATCAAAAGAGAAGCGAGAGATATAGGAGCGTCAGCTCTATCTCAATCACTAGAACCTATAGTAGCTATAGAACAGACTCAAAGAAGCCAACTAGATAATGAGATTATCTCATTTACAAAGATAGTCAAAGAGAATGAACACAAAGCTTAAGGGATTACCCTTTTGCTATAGTCTGAAGCTTATTTCTAGCAAGTGCCAAGTTTGACTTGCTAGACTCCAATGCTACATATAGACAAAGCTCTGGATTACTCTCCAATATATGTATAATATGGATTTGCTCAGTAAGTGTAATCATCATATCTTGGATACTACCATGAAGGTTAAGACTCTTCATTGTAGCCATTTTGGCTTTTACCACTTCGGCATTACCTGCTGATGCAAGTTCAATATCAAAGCTACTATTACTAGCCATACCCAATACCATACCACTTTCCCAATCAAATAGAGATGCTGCTAATGCACCATTTAAGTCCAATATTTCATTCAATCCTGCTTCTATATTTTTCATATCCATAATTTTTCTCCGTTTATATAATAATT
>DAOVZV010000120.1 GCA_030634925.1 Sulfurovum sp. | reverse complement strand
GAAGATAATCCTTTTAAAGATATTGAAGATGTAGCAGAATATTCAAAAGTATTAAGAGAGAAGTCGTGGCGATAATTTTTGCTGATACTAATATAATCATTGAATATCTTAAAGGAGATAATTCTATTGTACAAATGCTTAGTAATTTTGATACGATTTATATAAATGATATAGTTATTATGGAATTATATCAAGGAGCAAGAAACAAACAAGAATTAAATTTTATTAAAAAAAGTATTATAAAGTTTGAAATATTACCAAGTAATCAAAAAATTACTGAACTAGCAAGAAAAATATTAGAAAAATATACACTTTCACATAATACAAAGATTATGGATGCACTCATAGCATCAACCGTAATAATATATAATATTGATTTATATACTTTAAATAGAAAAGATTTTAGATACTTAGAACAGGTTAATTTGGTTTAATAAAAAAGTTAAAAAAGGAAAAAAAATGAACAAAAATATAGATTTTGATTACTTCAATACGCTACTTGTGCAGAGTGTGGGTAATAGGGTTGGTGCTATTGCTCCTACTATTACTCCGTCTGCTTCATTTGGATATGAGGATGCCCAACAGGCTGAGGGGATATTTGCAGGTGATGTCAATCTGCCGTTGTATGCTAGAGTGGGAAATCCTACAAATGCCAAATTGGAGTCGATAGTAGCTGATATGGAGGGTGGATTGGGTGCTATTGCTACATCTTCTGGGATGGGTGCTTTGTCTATGGTGACTACTGCTATTTTGGGTAGTGGTGATGAGATTTTGTGTATTGGTGGATTTTTTGGTGGGACATACTCTTTGGTCAATGAGACTATGAAGAGATTTGGAGTATCCAATAGCTTTTGTGATGTTGATGATTATGCTCATATAGAGGATAGACTCAAGAGTGGTATCAAGATGGTGATTATCGAGAGTGTGGGTAATCCTAGTCTTCGGTTGCCTAAGCTTCAGGAGATTATAGATTTGTGTAATAAGTATGAGACTATCATCGTGATAGACAATACGGCTACTCCTATACTTATCAGACCTTTGACTATGGGGGCTGATATAGTTGTCCATTCATCTACCAAAAATATGTCTGGACACTCATCTGCTTTGGGTGGTATAGCAGTATTTAGGGCTGTCCAAGAGGATGATAAACTTCTCAATCCCAAATATGCTGATATGCATAAGATAGTCAAAAAGATGGGCAAAAAAGCACTGGTTGCTATATGCAAAAAGAGGGCTATGAGAGATATGGGAATGAGTGCCAATGCTTTTGGTTCGTTTATGACTATGATTGGACTGGAGACTCTTGCATTGAGAGTGGAGAGAGTCAATAAGAGTGTGGAGATGGTAGCAGATATATTGGATACAAATCTACCTGATGGTGTGACAATCAATCATCCATCTCTAAAAGAAAATCCTGATTATGAGATATATAAATCTGATTTTGCTAATGGATGTGGACCATTATTGACTATAGATTGTGGTACGAAGATAGGGCTTTTGAGCTACTCAATAGTCTCAAATTGGTGATACTTACAGCCAATATAGGAGATAATAGGACTTTGGCTCTGCATATGACAAGTACTATATATAGAGATTTTGATGATGAAGCTAGGGATTATTTGGGAGTACATGATGGACTAATCCGTGTATCTGTGGGATTGGAAGACCCCAAATCTATAGCAGATGACTTTCTTCAAGCCTCTGCGTCTCTAAAATAGACCAAAAAATGAGCGATTTTCTTTTTTGATTCGCTTGTAATGAAGTTCTGCTCTGTGGATACCCATATCCATAGACTCTTGGTACAACTCTTGGGCTTTTTTCTTGTCAATATCTACATTGATACCATTTTCATAGAATTGAGCCAAATCACATAGTGCTTCTGCGTGATTTATATGGGCTAGATTGCTTATTATAGTAAATGCTTCTGGTATATTTTGTTTTACTATTAGCCCTTTGTATAACTCTCTAGCCAACATTAGGTGAGCAAATTTGGACTTTGTAGATGCACATATCAATAGTAGTTGAGATGCTTCACTTTGTCTATCTTCTTGTGCAAACTTTTTGATATAAAATAGTGTATCTGCTATCTCTTCTTCTGTATATCCCTCTTTTGATATTTTGGTAAGAAGTGCTTCTACTGTAGCGTAGTTTTCATAGCTTTGGTCTCCTGATAGGTATTGTTTTCTCATACTTAGTAGCTTTTGGGCTATATCTGGTATGGGCTGATAATTATTACTATTGACTTCGTCTATCTCTTCTACTTCTTCTATTTTATCTTCTAGTTTTATATTATTGTTGAGGTTTATATTTTCATCTGCTGGAGTGATACTTGTCGAGTCTATATCCAAAAGTTTATCTTGTTCTTTCTCTTTTTGGGTATCAAAGAATGTATCTTTGGGAATTAAGCTCAAATCTATCATAGGAGTTTTCTTTTCCTCTTTTTCAAAGAAGTTATCTTTTGCCTCTATATTTGGAGTAGATGGGATGTCTAGTTTGAGTAGATTGTCTATGTCTATATTTATATTATCCTCTTTTTGTGGTATATCATCTTTGACAAACTCATCCATAGCGATTTGTTCTACTCTTCTTTGTGAGGCTTGTATTCTTCTCGTTGGTGCTTCAAATAATTGAAACTCATCTATGATAGCTTGGTCTTCATTTATTATAGGGTTTTCTACTACTGCTTTATTTGCCTTTATAGCTTTGTTGAAATTATTTCCTAAAGGTATATCAATATATTTGGTTATAAGTCCTTGTGCTTGTGCATAGTTTTCTGATTGAAGTAGATTTATTATCTCTTCTACTCTCAAATCAATCTTGAGTAATTTAAGTTTTAGTACTTGGAGTTGGATTGTCTCAATATCTGTAATAGATATAGCGAGGTTAATGATACTTAATCTTTTTTTTGTTTGATTCATATACACATCCTAAATTTGGTTAAATTAAAATAAAGTATAACTAAAATATGCTTCATAAAAGTCTATACTTTAACCAAGATTTCAACTCACGCTAGATACAATACTCTATTAAAATACTAGAAGTACAAAGGAATTAGCTTGAAATATTTATTAATATTGTTATTATCAATTAACTTTTTGACATCCAATCTTTGGGGGATAGATGCCAAAATAAGAATAGAGAAAGATGTAGAACACCGTGGACGCATAGCACTTGTAGATTGTTCGTCAAGTAAAAATACAAAATTTTTCAAAATATTACAAGCAGACCTAAAGATAAGTGGACACTTCTTAGCAAACAAAAACCAATATAAAGGTGACTTCTCAAATGATTATATTTTGCCAAATTTAAAGAGTCAAGACTATGTACTCAAATATAAACTAAATAGAAGCAAATTATCAGTAAAACTATTTCAAGCATCTACAAATAAGCAAATTTTCAAAAAAGATTATAATATTCCTCAATCAAATAAAGTACCATTTTTAGCTCATAAATCTATATCTGATATAAATAAACTATTGGGTTATCCTGATATATCGTGGATAAACCGTTATGTAGTATATGCCGTATATACACGAGCTAAGCATAGTGAAATACGACTAGCAGACTATACATTTAACTACACCAAGACTATAGTAAAAGGTGGATTAAATCTATTTCCAAAGTGGGCAGATAAGAACCAAAAGAGTATCTACTATACATCATATAGAGAGTTGAGACCAACTCTCTACAAACTAAACATATATAATGGCTCAAAGAGAAAAATAGCTAGTTCAGAGGGTATGATGGTATGTTCTGATGTGAGTAAAAATGGCTCAAAGTTACTATTGACAATGGCTCCAAATGGTCAGCCTGATATTTATGAATTTAAAGTAGGTAGTCGCTCCAAGAGAAAAATAACAAACTTCAATGGTATAGATGTAAATGGTAAATATATCAACAATGAAAGTGGTATAGTATTTATATCAAATAGACTAGGATACCCAAATGTATTCAAGAAATCTATATCAGGTAGTGGAGTATCACAAGTAGCTCATCATGGACGCAACAACAGTGCGTGTGATGCTCACGGAAGCAATATAGTATATGTAGCAAGAGAGAGTAATAGTGCATTTAGACAAAATAAATTTAATCTATATCTCACATCTTCAAGAAGTTCTAGTAGAAGAGCATTGACTACTACTGGGGCTAATCAATTTCCTAGATTTAATACAGATGGTTCAGTTGTACTATTTATCAAGCAACGAGCAAATAGCTCATCTATAGGATATACAAATCTCAATAGTCGCCAAAGCCTACTATTTCCATTTAATGGTAGAAAAGTACAATCTATAGACTGGTAATATACAAATATATCTAAAAGGAAGAAAAAATGAGAGAAAAAATATTTATAACAACAATAGCTTTACTATTTTTAGCAGGATGTGGACAACCTGCTCCTGATTTGGATACATATAATCCAAACCCAAGTGGTGTAGATTATAATGGAACTGATGATACCAATAAAGCAGAAACTGTAGATATAGATGAAACTGTGTATGGTAATGGTACAGGAAACGGTCAAGGTCATGGAAATGGTCATGGTGGAAATAATCCAAACCCTAATTATGATACAAGTAATAAAAACTATCATGGAAACAATAGTAGTGGTGGTAACTTCAGAAGTATCTATTTTGACTTTGCAAGATATGCTATTGTATCCAAGATGGAAAATAATATGCACCATAATAATCAAGTAGCAAAAAGAGCATCTGGAACTATGAAGATAGAGGGTAACTGTGATGAATTTGGTACAGATGAGTACAATTATGCTCTAGGACTCAAAAGAGCAAAAGCAGTCAAAGATAGAATATCTGCACAAGGCGTAGATACAAGCAAGATGGTACTAATAAGCTTAGGTGAAAGTAATCCTACTTGTAGAGAAACTACCGATAGCTGTTATGACAAAAATAGAAGAGTCGATATACACTTAGCAAGATAGGTAGAGATATGATAAAGAGGATAATATATATAGCTTTTATTGTGGTATCAATATCTTATGCAGAAGGATATACAGAACCTTCTGTATATGGATTTGATGATTTTAATAGAGATATTAGTGTTGATGGAGATGATACTATCATTACGCCAAAGAATGATATACCAATCATACATAATACACAACCTATCACAATCTCTACACTACAGCAAGAGGTAGAAGAACAAAAGCAGAGAATAGATGGACTTACCACTATCATAGAGGGATTGACTACATCTGTAAATGACTTGAAACAAGG
>DAOVZV010000339.1 GCA_030634925.1 Sulfurovum sp. | reverse complement strand
TAGTGCTACTTTGGCATTTTCTATGAGGTATTGACTCCATTTTTTTTCTTTTGCTATCTTTTGAAGAGATATTAGATTATCTCTATCTATATAAGATATGTCAGAAAAATTATATAGCTTTGCATTTTTATCTTTACAAATATTCCTTGCTATCTCTAAGACTTCATCATATACTTGTGGTGCTAATAGCATTTGACTCTGTATGCTATTTATCTTGGTTGTGGCTATCTCTTTTATAGTATCTCCCAAAAAGGCTTGATGGTCTATTCCTATGGGTGTGATGATTGTTAGCTCTTTATCACATACATTTGTAGCATCAAACTCACCACCTAGTCCTGCTTCGAGTATCATCATATCACAATTTTCAAATACTACAAATGCTAGAAGTGTAGTATATTCAAAATAGCTCAATGCTTCACTCATCTTTTTACCTAAAATATCAAATAGTCTCTTATGAGATTGTTCTAATAGTTCATCACTTATATCTGCTCCATTTAGCCAAATGCGTTCATTAAATTTGAGAATATGAGGAGATGAAAAGTGACCAATACTAATCTGACTAGAAAATGCTAAATGGGCTATTATCCGTCCTGTTGAACCTTTTCCATTTGTCCCGACTATATGTACAGTTTTGGGAGGTCTTTTGATATGGGGTTTGAGAATTTTGTATGCTATATGTACTCGTCTATGGTCTATCTCTTTGTAATATAGTGGTTTATCATCCAAAAACTCTTTGAAGTTTTGTATCATTTATTTATGATACCTTTGACACTTACATACGCCAAAAATTCATCCAATGCTTTCTCTACTCCTTTACGAATAGCTTCTGTCCTTAGGGTAGATGATGTGAGAGAAGAGGGAGGAATATCTGCTTCTACTCTTGCTGATATACTTTTATTAATCTTACCTTTCTTGGTAATCATAACAAACTTGACTCTAATATTTGCCATATATCTAACAACATATCCATCTTTGTATGCCAATGGATAAAAGGTACTCCCTGCATAAGAGACTATGATTTGACTAGTTGCTTCTTCTTTGTTCGTGACCCTACTTTTAAATCTGCTATATACTAGACGATGTATCTCATCTTTGACAAATGGAGCATTTTCAGGCTCGGCTTTGTCTATATTAACTTGTACAAATATCTTGTCTGTAAATATATTTTTAATCAGATGAGATGATGGCTTGTATCCACAAGATGTAAAAATCATCAAAGCTAGTATAAGTAGAGTCTTATTTATCTTCATTAGTTTGGCTTCACTGCTAGATTAACTAGTTTGTTTGGTACTACTACCTCTTTGACTATACTCATACCCTCTAGCCATTTTGCTCCTGCTTCTTTGGCTAATGATAGTATCTCATCTTTTGGACTATCAGGAGAGACTTCTATTTCAGTTCGTTTCTTGCCTCCTATCATTACCATATACAATATGCTATCTTGAACAAATACTTCATCTTTGACTTCCAAAATAGCTTTGAAGTTTTCTCTATCAAATAACTCTTGGCTAAGTTCTGTAGCCACATGAGGGATGATAGGCTCTAATAGATTGAGCATAATATATAAGCCCTCTGTCCAAACATCGCCATTATCTTGTTTATCAAGAGCGTTTAGTGCTTCCATACAAGATGCTATGAGGGTATTGAAAGCAAATGTTCTCTCATATACAGCACTTGATTTTTGAAGTGCTTCATATACTTTTACTCTTGCTATTTTGGACTCTTTGGATAGAGAACTTT
>DAOVZV010000024.1 GCA_030634925.1 Sulfurovum sp. | reverse complement strand
GATCTACTGCAGTGGTATCATAGAAGGCACAAATGCCGCCCTGGATTTTCAGAACAACGTGGAAACAGTGCGTAAGCTCTCTAACAATCATAGAGTGAGCACAACAAGGACAGAGAGTGTGTGCACCCTCAAATCTATCGTTGTTTGTTGAAAACTCTTTTAAGTTTTTAATTGAAGTAATTGCCATCTCTTAACTCCTTGCCGTTTTGAAAAATCCAAGGTGTGGTCCTCTAAGACCAGAGAACTGTTGGATTTCTGTTGTAATATGTCCAGCATCAGCATGTGCTTGTTGCTCTTTAAATATTCTGATAGCCTCATCAATAGAGAAATCTCTACCACCTAGACCATATATGAAGTTTGTTACAAGTGGTCTGCTTTCACTCGTGTACATAGCAGCAGATACTTCATTGAAGAATGCACCCATTGCTCCACCAGGAGATGAACGGTCTGTAACAGCTATAGATTTAACATTTTTCAACGCTTCTCTTACTTCTTCATAAGGGAATGGTCTGAAACATCTAATAGCAACTACACCAGCTTTTACACCCTCAGACTCTCTAAGTCTTTTGGCTGCTACAACTGCCGTCTCTACAGTAGTACCAAGAGCTATAATAGCTACATCAGCATCTTCCATATTATAAGACTCAACTCTGTTGTATTTTCTACCAGTAAGCTTCTCAAACTCTTCAAATGCATTATCAATCACACCTGTTGAATCCATAATAGCTTTGTGTTGTCTAGCTTTGTGTTCAAAATGCCAATCTTCTTCTGTTTGAGCACCATAAGTTACAGGTCTTGAGAAGTCTAGCATATCATCAACTGGTACAATATCACCTATGAAATCATAAGCTACATCGTCCATCAATGGATATACATTTTGTGCTGTATGTGAAGTGATAAAACCATCTTGATGTACCATTACTGGTAATCTTACGCTATGATTTTCTGCTACTTTAAATGCACACAATGCAAGGTCATACGCTTCTTGTGCGTTAAATGCACCCATTTGTATCCAACCAGCATCACGCCCTAGGTACATATCTGAGTGGTCACCACGAACATTTAGTGGAGATGCCAATGCACGGTTTACTACATTTAGAACGATTGGTAATCTCATACCAGATGCTTGATAAAGCACCTCTGCCATAAGTGCAAAACCTTGTGAAGAAGTAGCTGTTGATACTCTACCACCAGCAGCCGAAGCACCGATACATCCAGACATTGCTGCATGTTCAGACTCAACCATTACAAACTCACCGTCTATATAACCATTGGCTACATAAGCACCATAATTTTCAACAATTGGTGTCGATGGTGTAATAGGATATGCTACAACAACATCTACCTGTGCTTGTCTTAATGCTTGAGAAGCTGCGTAATTTCCGTCCCAAACTTCTCTATCATTTAAATCAAATTTTTCTGCCATAATAGCTCCTTACTTTTCTTTTTTCTTTTTCTCAGGCCACTCAGATAGAGCAACTTCAAGGTCTGTATGTTCGTTGAACATCAAAAGTGATTTTGGATTTGTAGGACATACTTCCACACAAACTTCACACCCTTTACAGTGGTCATAGTCAATTCCTAGCATCTGCTTATCTCTTGAAAGAATAGATGAATCAGGACACCATACCCAGCAGTTTTGACAATCAATACATACATCTATATTAAATACAGGTTTATTTACTCTCCATGATGCTACAGTAGCAGTATATGAGTTGAAACCAGAGTATGTTCTCTCTTCGGCTTTTTTGTTTACAATATCAGAGGCATCTCCATCAAATGAAGGAAGAACACTACCTTGTGTTACCTCATCCCATCCTAGTAAATCAAAACCAGCTTCAAGTTGGCTCATACCTCTATTGTCATTTGCTTTTAGTTTTAAATCTTGCATTTTTATCCCTCTACTTAGTTTACTTCGTTATACGCTCTAGTAATCGCATCCATATTTGCATCTATGATTTTTTGTGGGAATTTCTGAAGTACTCTTTTCATATTTTCTAAGAAATAATCCAATTCAAACATACCTGAAATTTTTACAAAAGCACCAAGCATAGGTGCATTTGGCATAGACCTTTTAATTGTATCTAATGAAATCTGAATACAATCAACAACGAAAACTCTATCTGCTTTATCGTGTAAATCAGGGATAGAAGCAATAAGCTCTTCTTTAGTAAGATGAGTAGTAATGATATATTTAGTCTCTGGTTTATCATTGACTGTAATATTATCAGATAGTGCCAATGCAGGGTCGATTACCAATACAAAGTCAGGGTACATAAATTTAGCATGATTGAAGATAACTTCATCATCAATTCTATTGTATGCTCTTAGTGCTGCGCCTCTTTTTGCAGAACCATAAAGGGCAAACGCTTGTACCTCTTTTCCTGTTGTGGCAACAACATCACCCAAGCCTTTTGCACCACTTACAGCACCTTGACCAGCACGAGAATGCCATCTTATTTCTACCATAATTTCTCCTATATATATTTTTTCAATATCTTGTAATTTATTGTAATGATGTGACTCTTAAAATGTGCTTGAAATGAGACTTTTTTTGTCCATCTACTACCTATAGGGTAATAAACTGCACAGCTTTGAGTGCATTATCTACAATTTTGTCACTATCTGTACACGATTTAAGTGACTCTTCTGATGCATAACCACTAGTCACAGCGATACTTTGGATATTGGCAGATTTTGCTGATAGTATGTCCATACAAGTATCACCAATCATCCATACATCATTTGTATCAATTTGTAACTTTGATATAGCTTTTAATATAGGTTCTGGGTGAGGTTTTGGAAATTCTACATCTTCTCTACCCACAAGTACATCAAAATAGTCCATTATTCCCATATACTCTAGTAGTTCTATGGAGTATTTACCAGTTTTGGTGGTCACAACACCCAAAACAGCATATTTACTAGCCAACTCTACAGCCTCTCGTGCGTCAGGAAGTAACACTGTTTTGGCACAGCTTATCTTTTGGTAGTGCTTTTTGTATGCCAAAACATATTTATCAGTCTCGCGTTCATCTATTCCCAATCTAGCAAACATCACATCAAGAGGATGTCCTATCTCTGCTTTGATAAGCTCATCTTCTGGTGTAGGCATATCAAAAGCCTCAAAAGCTTTACCAAAACTCTCCAATATAGCTTCTGTGGAGTCTATTAGTGTGCCATCTAAATCAAATAGTATAGTCATATCTATCCTTTTGTTACTTTTTTTCTTGGGTCGGGATTGAATTTTAGTATAGTCAATATTGGTATAATAAACCCAAATATTATAACAATCCACATAATAATACCTAGCTCATCATAATTAGCAGGTGTTACTATTTTGCCATTTTCACTTATTTCTCTTGTGATTACAAATATATTGTTTATATATTTACTCAAAAGTCCTCCTGCATTGAGAGCAAGGTTCATTAAACTTGCCATTAGTGCAAACCAAGTACCCTTATTTCCCTCTGGTGCATATATCGCTACAAGAGTCAGCATCAACACACCTGCTATATAATCAAATGGAGAAGCTATCGCAGTATCGACAATAGCCACAGTCCTAGCATCTAAGCAAACTAAAGAATGCAAACCAGAATGGAGAGCCAATATTGGCATAGACAATACACTACCTATTACAGTCATCCATATAAGCACTTTTCCTATAGATTGATTGATGATATATTTGGAGCTTATCCACATACCTACAAGTGCCAAAAATGCACCTATCTGACCCAAAGTACCAAAAAATGCCTTGTCAAACTCCAATACATCTATCTGCCACCAACTAAGAGCAGGTCCAATACTTGGCATTGCTCGATATACAAATATTACTATCATTGCCATCTGTATATGCTTGATAGTCTCTGCATCTAGCTTTGAGATAATAGACCTAAGCATATATAACACTACACCCAAAGAGACTACAAATACTATCTCTTGTGAGTATGGTATCTGATTGTATGCTATAACTACTGTAAAGATAGCAAACAAAATACCACCTATAAATATCCTACTATTAATAGGAGTAGTCTCCACAGGATTTAGCTTGACAAGAGATACTCCAACTATAGATAACAATGGTATAAATAGAGTAATTGTAAATATAGTCTCATAACTATATATCTGTGCCAACCAACCTTTGAGTCCAGAGACCAAAAATATAGCAAAGCCTAGAGATAATCTAGCTAGTACTTGTATCATCGCCAACTCTTTGTTTATATCCTCTTTTGATTGTGACTTATCTACTACCTCTGTACTCATAGTATCTGCTACCACATCTTGCATCACAAATCCAATAGTAGATAATACAGCTGATACTATATACACAGACTCCTTGCTAAAAGAAGATAGATATGGAGCGTCAGATACAACTCCTATCATCAATACCGTACCCAGTATCATAAATATAGTACCTATATATACATATACCTTTCTATTTGAGCCAAATATAGGTATGGAATCTACCATTTGACCAAATATCATCTTGATAGTCCAAGGTACAGTAAGCCAAACTCCCAAAGCAATAAGGTCTTGTGCAGATAAGCTCAATTGCTCCTTGACCCAGAACATCTCAGCTACAGAAGAGAAGCCACTAGCTCCATACGAAAAATATATAATAAGTAGAGGAATATAACGCAACCTAATGGCACGGATAGGTGTTAATAATGTATCTAGCAAAAGTTTCCTTTTATGTGAGTGATTTTGATTTATTTATCCACATAGTAATAAAATATCTATAAAATTAACTTAATTTTAAATATTTATAGAATAAAATCAACTTTAAGAAATTTTTCCAAAAAAAGGATAGTTATGTCAAGATTGATAATTATGGGTGGTGGTGTTTCAGGTCATACAGCTGCAACATTTGCTAAAAAATGGCTCGGAGACAAGCATGAAGTAATAGTTGTTACTCCAAATTCACAATGGAACTGGATTCCATCAAATATTTGGGTTGGAGTTGGTCAAATGACCAAAGAACAAGTTACATTCCCTCTAGCTCCTGTATATAAAAAAGCAAAAATAGACTACAAACAAGCAAAAGCTGTATCTATTCATCCAAACGGTAAAGCTGATAATGATGATGCATATATCACTATCGAATATACCGAAGATGGTAAAGTTGGTCAAACAGAAGAGCTAGGATATGATTATCTAATCAATGCAACAGGACCAAAACTAAACTTTGGTGCAACAGAAGGTCTTGGTGAGGGTTCAAACCTTGGTGAACATACAGTATCTGTATGTACAGCAGACCATGCAGAACATGCAAGTCACGAACTAGAGAAAATCTTTGCAAAAGCAAAAGCTGGTGAGAGACAAAAGATACTAGTTGGTACTGGTCACGGTATGTGTACTTG
Source organism: Sulfurovum sp. (assembly GCA_030634925.1). Lineage (GTDB taxonomy): Bacteria > Campylobacterota > Campylobacteria > Campylobacterales > Sulfurovaceae > Sulfurovum. The sequence goes on along the minus strand of DAOVZV010000024.1, from coordinate 3,674 downwards.
TCAAGGTGCTGCTTTTGAGTATATCTTCAACATCGAACACGAAGCCAAAAAAGCTGGTGTAAGAGATATGATAGATATTAAGTGGATTTCAAATGAAGCATTCTTGGGTGACTTCGGTATGGGTGGACTACATATGAAAGTTGGTGGATATGCAGTTAGTTCAAAACTATTTGCAGAATCACTATTTGCTGAGAGAAATGTAGATTGGATTATTGGTGCGCATGTTAGCAAAGTAGAAGCTGGAAATATCCATTATGAACTCCTCGATGGTTCTACTGGTGAAGAGAGTTTTGACTTCTCTATGCTTATCCCTCCATTTGCAGGTGTTGGTCTCAAAGCTTATGATAAAGCAGGAGAAGACATCACAGCTACTATATTTGCTCCAAATGGATTTATGAAAGTTGATGCAAACTACTCTGCTGGTGCTTATGAAAACTGGAAAGCTAGTGACTGGCCTAGAACATACCAAAATCCAACATTCTCAAATATGTTTGCTTGTGGTATTGCATTTGCTCCTCCACATATCATCTCAAAGCCAATGAGTAGTCCAAATGGAACTCCAATCAACCCTACTCCTCCTAGAACTGGTATGCCATCAGGTATCATCGGTAAAGCTGTTGCTCACTCTGTATGTGATTTAATCACAAAAGGTGATAGTGCTAAACTACATGAAGCATCTATGGCTGAAATGGGAGCTGCATGTGTGGCATCTTCTGGTAAAGGCGTATTTAATGGTACTGCTGCTGCGATGACTGTATATCCAGTTGTTCCAGACTTCGAGAAATACCCAGGAACTGGTAGAGATACAGATTATACATTTGGAGAGATAGGACTAGCAGGTCACTGGATTAAGCATATCCTACACCACCTATTTATCTACAAAGCAAAAGTTAAGCCAGGTTGGACTCTTATTCCTGAATAAGATTATCACTCAAGACTTATAGGAGATTTTCTCCTATAACAAAACTATAAAAAAGGAAAATATTATGAGTACAAGAAAAGAAGAAGCAAACTTTGCAAAAAGTGACCAATTTAACCTAACTATGTTACCTGGTAAATTTGCAATTGGACTAAGAACATGTAAAATATTTCAACTATTTAGATTTGTTGTAATAAATATCAAAATGCTAATAGTAGTAAGTAAAAGCCACTAAAACCACAATCTTAGCTTCGGCTAAGATTACTCCCTCCAAATCTTTATCCTATTTTTTACTTTTACAAATAATAAGATAAGCATTTCCCATTTAGGACTACAAATGATACAAAAGATTATACAATATCCAACAGTAACTAGCAAAGAGTTTGACGCAAATGTAAGACATTTTGACGATACCCTAAAGAGTCTAATCCAAGACCTAAAAGATACAATAGAAGCAAATAGCCTAAAAGCTCTAAGTGCATTCCAAATAGGCTCTCCTCTAGCTGTAATAATCGTCAAACAAGAAGATGGTAGCTTTCTGGAGATTATCAATCCAATAATAGTAAAAAGAGAAGGCAAAGTCCATCCACTAGAGACTACTGCTTATTTCCCAAATCTAAGTGCTACAACTACAAGATATGAAAAAGTCAAAATAATGTACGAAGATATAAACCAAAAACAGCAATTTTTGCAAACAGATGGAGAGTTTTCTATATTGATACAACGAAAGATAGACTATCTACTAGGTTCAAATTTCAGAATAAGACTAGACGACAAAGAACAAAAACTATTTGACTCCAAATTAGAATATGGTACAGATGCACTCAACAACGATAACTGCCCTACAACATTCAAAAGAGACAAGATATTAGCTGTTATCAAATTCTCATTTATACTAAGCATAATAGGTATCATAGTTAGCTTCTTCATCGCAGACAGCCAATTACCATTAATAGCCTCAATAGAAAACTATCTAATGCTTACTATAGTAGTCCTATTAGTCATATATTTCTTCTATGCACAATATGAGGGCAAACAATACAAAAACTGCTCATCTTGTCAAATAGGAAATATCGTCGGAGTGGTAATCATACATCTAACCAAATTAATAGTGCTGTTTATAGCTAACTATTTTATATTTTAATCAAAAAGTGAGAATTTTATGAAAAATTTTATTTTATTTATATTTCTAATCAATATTGTCTATGCAAATGAGACAGTCACCAAAACAGATACATTTCCTCCAAAAGAGATGGTTTCTCAAAAGAAAATTATCATAGACTCCATTGTCAAGGAGTATTCAAAGGATTTGCCTCATACTATAGATAAATATACCTCTCTTGTATCTATCAAAGCCCAAAAGAGTGCTATTGATTATACTTTTGAGATAAATAGTCCAACCAAGAGTGATGAAGAGATAATAAAAGAGGATAATTCAAGGATGAAAGAGGCTATAGTCTTAGGTATCTGTAAATCATCCCAAAAGCTACTAGATGCTGATATTGATACAGTATATAATTATATCTCTGCTAAATCAAAAGCACCTCTGTTTACATTTTATATCTCAAAAAAAGATTGTAAAGCACCATCTCGATAGGTAAAAAGTGTCTATAAAAAATATCATAGAGTCTTTGGATTTTTTTGTATCTTTAGATGAGAAAGAGAGAGATTTATTGGCTAGTATCTCTACTGTACAATCTTATGATAATGACTATCTACTATTTTATGAGAAACAACAAAGTAACAAACTGCTATTTTTATCTACAGGTTTAGCAAAGGCTTATAAAGTAGATAAATATAACAATGAAGTCTTTTTGTATTATATCTACAACGGCACTCTACTTTCTGAAATATCGACTATAGATAGTGATAGCTTATTATCTTTTGCAAATATCAAACTACTAGAAAAATCACAGCTTTTGAGTATAGATTATCCACTATTTAAAAAGCACTTCTTGTATCAAAATATCCTAAATATAGAGTTTACAAATGAGATTATCTCACAGACTACACAGTTACAAAATTTGGTAAATAGAGAGTTGATATTTGACGCTGTAGAGAAAGTATCTATTATGTTGTATTCTGATTTGGAGATGTTCAACAGACTCAAAAGAGGTGATATTTCTCTAATCCTAAATATCCAACCAGCCACCCTATCTCGTGTGCTAAATAGACTAAAGAGAAATAATATCATTGATATAATACAAAAAGAGGTTATCGTACTAGACACTATAGCCCTTCAGGCAATATATGAGGACATCTAAATGAAAAAAATAAAAGTGATGATTATATTAATATCTCTACTATCAATTATACTACTTTTGGTATCTATATCTGATAGTTATAATAACAAAAAAAATAACAAACTATTAAATACGATTAATATACAAAAATCATTTACCCAAGAGATTTCCAAAAATATATTTTATATATACAAAAACAGAGAAATATCTACAAAAGAGTTAGATAACTCTATTCAAGAGTTTATAAACTATATAGACAAAGAAGATAGAGTATTTGCCAATATCAATTCACCTCTAATAAAAGTACAAAACGGCAAAATAATTTTACTTTGGAATAACTTTTATCTACAAGTAGATAAGTTTAGAAACCAAAATAGTGTTATATCTCCTTATGCAGACATACTATTAGGAAAACTTGTCAAAGATATATACAATATAAATATACAACTAATAATAGAGTTCGAGAAATTGATTAAACTCCATCAAGTTCATATTGATAAAAGAGAAAAAGT
>DAOVZV010000340.1 GCA_030634925.1 Sulfurovum sp. | reverse complement strand
CCTTTGGTCTATATTATCAAAACAAAAAAGATTAAAAACCAATATACCAAATGGCTAATACCCTTTATAGCCATATTGATAATTGATATATTTTACTATAATAATGAGTTTACACAATCTATTTTGCCTTTTGTAGTGACGATTTTTATATTTATACTCTATATGAAAAGTATGCACAATATATCATCTTTTTATCAGACACTTTTGCCAAAGATGGTGATGCCTCTATACTTTTTATCATATTTCAATATATTTCTCTCTGCTTTTTTGTTAGATAAAAGTGATAAAAAGATATATAAGCGTATCATCAAGGCATTGCTTATCACTATCCCTTTTTTACTACTATTTTTAGGATTATTCATATCAGCAGACCATAACTTTGATAGATTTATCAGCAAACTTTTGAAAAACAGCACCATATTTGAGATAAATTATATTTTTTGGTTACCTTTAACTATTCTATCTCTTTTACTCTTTTTTATATACACACTATCCAATACCACAACACGAGTAGCACATAAGCAGACCAAAATATTTGACACACTTGTAGTAGGTACTTTTTTGTCTATGACTAATATACTCTTTGGAGTATTTGTACTTATCCAAATTGGTTATCTATTTGAAGGAGTGGAGTATATCAAATCATCCAATATAAACATAGCATACTACGCAAGAAATGGATTTCTCCAATTGATGTGGGTGATGGGCATTGTATTGAGTATATATCTATTTATTATGAGCCGTTTTAGAGGTGAAAAAAGTATCGTCTATCTACTCTCTACCCTCATGGGACTTACGATGATTATAGGCTTCGCATCTCTCAAAAAGATGTACCTATACCAATCCATCAAAGGTGCTACCGTATTGAGATATTATGTAGAGTGGTTCGACTACTTTCTACTATTAATACTAGGACTAGGCATAATATTTATAATCAAACAAAAACCATTTGCAAAGCTACTAGACACAGTCACAATCATAGCCATAATAGCATTAACCACAGTATCATCACTCAATATAGACGGTATGGTAGCATCTCATAATGTAGAAAAGTTTAAAGATAATAAACTAGATAAAGGTGCATTAGTCAGACTATCTGTTGATATATTACCCTTTATAAAAGATGTAGATATGGATAATCTAAATCTACATTATTTATACAAAAATAGAGATTGTGATACAATCAAAGGTTATCATTTGGGGTATTGTTATAAGGTTGGGGCTTATAGGGATAATAAGTGAGTCTCGTATTCCTGTTGGGTGATTATATACTAAGGATTATAAAATAAATAAAACATAGAAAAATTAGAATTTGTAGGATGGATTTATCCACCAATACTTATTATAAATGGTGGATAAATCCACCCTACGCGTTAAACCTATTGTTTCTAAGTAAATATCTTAAAATTTGGTTTTAATTTATTTTCATTCCTAAAGAGAACCCAAGACAATAAGAGTCGTACCAAAAATAAGCACAATAATACTCAAAATTTGTGATATTTTGACTATAATTGTTTTTTGGGCAAAGTGTGCAGAGACTAATGAGAGAAAAGCAACAAGTATTCCAAAGATAAAAAGGTACAATGTAGCTGATAAAAATAGTGCAAATAGAGTCAATAATAGAGATAAAATCCCTAACCAGTTTATATTTTTTGGCATTTTGTATCCTTTATAATGATTTTATCTAAAAAACTTAGTTTTAATCTTTGCTCAATCCCAAATTATACTTGTAATTAT
>DAOVZV010000256.1 GCA_030634925.1 Sulfurovum sp. | reverse complement strand
TCTGTCCATAAATACAGAGTTATAAACTGTAGGAGAGTTCAGATGATGAGGATTAGAAGTCCACTTATGACCAATAGCAGAAGATACGCCATCTATCCCACCAGTAGCTAGATTGTGACAAGTGTTACAACTAATCAAATTACTCTTTGATAGTCTAGGCTCAAAAAACAGAGCCTTACCCAAAGAGACTTTTTCTTTTGTGATTTTATTATTAGGGTTATCTATAATTTTCATCAACTCTTTTTTGTCCGTAGGAATAGGCTTTAGTCCTGCATTTTTGGCATCATCCATAAGTGTACTAGCCGAAAGAATAGTACTAAAAGTCAAAATAGTAACCAAAGGTAATAGTTTCATTGTAAATCCTTAATTTTAAATTCAATAATTATACAGAATTTTATATAATATAGGCTTATAATTTTTATAAACCTCTACTATCTATCATCTGCCAACGGCTTTGTAAACTTCAAATATAATATCGGTAATATTATAAGTGTAAGTAGGGTTGAGCTTATTAATCCGTTTATTACTACTATCGCCAATGGTCTTTGTATCTCAGAACCAGGTCCTGAGGCAAATAGTAGTGGTAATAATCCAAATCCTGCTATTATCGCTGTCATCAATACTGGTCTTAGTCTCTTGATTGAGCCTTGGATTACTGCTTCTAATAACTCTGTGCCATTTTCTCTAAGGTAGTTGAAGTAGTTTACCAATACTACTCCATTGAGGACTGCTATACCCAATAAGGCTATGAAGCCTACTGATGCAGGTACAGATATATACTCTCCACTTACATACAAACCGATGAACCCACCTATCAGGGCTAGTGGTACATTTACTATTACTATAGTAGCTTGTGTCAAAGAGCCAAAGGATACAAATAGTAGTATAAATACCAAAAATAGTGCCAATGGTACGATTATTGATAGTCTAGCAGAGGCTCGTTGTTGATTTTCAAACTCTCCACCAAATGTGAGATAGTATCCAGCAGGTAACTCTATATCTTCGGCTATTTTGATTTTTGCCTCTTCTACAAATCCTACTAAATCTCGCCCTTCTACATTGGTCTGGACTATGGTTTTTCTATATCCGTGTTCGTGTTCTATCTGTACTGGCCCTGCGTTTGATACAAATGTGATGAAGTTGGATATAGGTATTGATTTGCCGTCTTTGAGTGGATAGTATAGCTTTTTGACTCTATCTAGTGAGTTTTGTAGATTGGCATCTCCTTTGACCATTAGACTAATTCGTCTCATACCCTCTTGGATAATACCTGCCTCTACTCCTGTGACCATCACTTTGAGGAAATCATTTATATCTTTTTGGGATATTTCGTAGTATGCCATAGCCTTTTTGTCAAATGATAGCTCGAAATACTCTACACCCTCATTTGCCTTTTTATATACATCACTACTACCATCTATGGTCTCTAGTAAATCTTTGATTTGAGTAGCTATGAGTTCTAGCTTGTCATTATCACTACCAAAAATATCTATAGCCAAATCTCCTCTAACACCTGTAAGCATCTCTGATACTCTCATCTCTATAGGCTGTGTAAATCCATACTCTATGCCGACAAATTCATCAAGTACCTCTCGTATCTTCTCTATGACAAACTCTTTGGATGGTTCTCTCCATTGTGATTTGTCTGTGAGTACCAAAAATGTATCTGTATCATTGAGTCCCATAGGGTCTAGTCCAAGCTCATCACTTCCTGTCCTAGCTATGATGTCTTTGATTTCTGGTACTGATGAGAGTAGCTTTTTTTGTACTTTGAGATTGAGAGCTAGACTCTCTTTGAGAGAGATAGATGGCAACATCTCTACACCTATGATGATACTTCCCTCATCCATCGTGGGCATAAATGCCTTTCCTGTTTTGTCTGCTAGATATAATGAACCTGCAAATAATATCAGAACAGCTACTATCGTTGTCTTGTAATACTTTAGAGAGAACATCAAAGCAGGTACATAGCTTTTGGTAAGTAGCTTGATGAGAAATGACTCTTTGTCTTCTCTTTTTGATAATATAAATGAACTAAGTACTGGAATAAGTGTCAAAGCCAATATCAAAGATGAAAATAGTGCAAATATAATACTCAAAGCCACTGGTCTAAATAGCTTACCCTCTAATCCCTCTAGTGCCAATATAGGCATAAATACAATTATTATGATAAGTACACCTGTAATAATAGATGGAGCCATCTCTACTGTGGCTTCATATATTATAGAGACTTTACTTTTGCGTTGGAGTTTGGGATTACCTAGTTGTGCTGTGATATGTTCGACTACCACCACAGCAGAATCTACCAGTATCCCAATAGCAATAGCCAATCCTCCTAGACTCATCAGATTTGCTGTAAGTCCAAAGTACTCCATCGCAATGAAACTCATCAAAAGAGCAAAAGGCAATATCAATGCCACACTCAAAGCAGATGCTACATTTCCCAACATCAATAATAATATTATGATGATAAGTATCACAGCTTCATATAGTGCCATTTTGACTGTATCTGTAGCTAGATTGACGAGGTCTGAACGGTCATAAAATATATCTATGCTTGTACCTTTTGGTAGAGATTGG
>DAOVZV010000021.1 GCA_030634925.1 Sulfurovum sp. | reverse complement strand
ATGAACTCTGATATATAGTTACTCACATCATCATCTATAGTAGCATGTGGATGTCGTGCATCTCGCAGATGTATAAAAAGTCGTATAGATACTCTATGCTGTATAAACTCTACTAAGTTTTTTTGCCATACCTCTTTTAGTGATTTAGATACTTTGGCATATCCAAACCCTGGTAAATCCACAAAACGCACAGGATAACTCTGTTCATTATACAGATACCGTGTCTCAAAAAAGTTGATTAGTTGAGTCTTGCCTGGAGTAGCTGAACTTTTGGCTAGATTTTTTCTATTGGTTAGTAGGTTTAGTGTTGAACTCTTGCCTACATTTGACCTACCCAAAAATACAACTTCACTCATATCCTCTCCCACAGAGTCAGTTATACTCTGTGCAGACTTGATAAACTTTGCTTCTACTACTCTTGGTGTATCCATTATCTATCCTTTTTTTCAGCAGAGTTCATATCAAAAGTAAACTTCACTGGCTTGACTTTAGTCCCTATCACAGAGGCATTACCATTGGTCATATCTAATGTTATATGGTCTCCGTTGATATGTCGTTTGTTGAGCAAATCATCTACTATCGCTTTGCCTGTCAATATATATAGAGTTTTTTGTGGATAATATGTCACTACATCTGCACTACCCTTATAAAAACGCTTCTCATTTTTAAACTCAAATGTTACAGCACCTGTAGCTTTGTACTTTCTTGTCTCATTATTCTCATCAAAATATACTGTGACCTTGTCACCATGTAGCCAATCTTGTAGCTGTGTAATATTTACATCACCTATAAACTGTATCTCTTTTTTGGCATCCATAGCCTCCATAGACTCTGATACTATCTCTACTCTCTCTGCTGATACTACCTGAACTAAGAAGGCAAAGATTACTATTTTAAATAAATTCAATTATAAAACCTTTTGGATAATTTGAAGTGTATTGTATCATTATATTACTTTTTGGCTGTATAAAATACAGCATCAACTCTCTGCCCTGAAGCATATTTGATAGCAGTATCATAGACCAAAGTATCACCATTCATAATATTTTTGTCTCTTATAGCTGTGTATGGAGATATGATATTGAGTATCTGTGTAGTTTGGTTATATATGGCGTGTTGAGTATTGTAGATATATCCATCTTGTTCTATCATCACCACATCACCATCTAGGTAGAGTATATTATCTTTGTATCTACCCTTTTTGGATACAAGAGACTCTATATTATCTGTATGATATATGATATTTTGCATATTCAAAGTACCCTGATACCTGATACCATAAGTACCATAAAGCTCACCAGCTCTCTTGATAGTATCTACTTCTACAAATGTGGTATTTGTAAATTCTAGTTCTTTGGCTAATTTACTACTATCTCTATTTTTGTCATTGAGTTCTAGCGACATCACACCAACAGCGATACCTATAATACCCACAAGTAATATACCCTCTAGTCTCAACTCCACAACTCCAAATATTTATCCTCTAATCCCTCTTTGACAATTAGGTGTTCTATCATCTCTCGTACTGCTCCATCTCCACCCTTTTTGGATAATATCACAGTGGCTACTCTCTCTACATATATACTAGCATCTCTTGGGACAAATGAGATTTTTGCTGATTTTATCATCTGCATATCATTGAGGTCGTCACCTATAGTAGCTACGCTCTCCATTGTTAGATTTAGTTTGACTAATAACTCTTCAAGTACCTCTTGCTTGTTCTCTATACCTTGATAGAAATACTCTATATGCAACTCTTTGGCTCTTCTGGCTACGATAGATGATTTTCGTCCTGTGATAATAGCTACTTGTTTTCCTAGCTTTCTCCATGACGCAATAGCTAGACCATCTTTGACATTGAAAGACTTTATCTCATCACCATCTGCTGTATAAGTAATACGACTATCAGTCATAGTCCCATCGACATCCAATACTATAAGCTCGATACTCATAGCACACCCTTTGTGCTTGGAATACCTGCATTTTCATTGATAGTCACAGCCCTACGCAGAGATACTGCCAATGCCTTGAATGCTCCTTCTATAATATGATGTCTATTTTTACCACGATTACAGATGAGATGCAAAGTCATAGGCAGATTAAACGCAAACGCCCGAAAGAACTCCTCTACAAGCTCCACATCAAAATCACCAACCTTACCATCTATTGGCATCTCAAATACTAGATATGCACGATTGGACAAATCTATATCACAAGTCACACTAGCCTCATCCATCACCACAGTAGCATTACCAAATCGTTCTATATTTGATACAGGATATATCGCTTGTCTTAGTGCTTGTGCTATGACTATCCCTACATCTTCTACTGTATGATGGTCGTCTATATGCGTATCACCTCTACACTCTACTTCCATATCTATATGAGCGTGTTTGGTAAAAGACTCCAACATATGGTCAAAAAATCCAACACCTGTATTTATCTTGGCTTCACCTTTGCCATATAAGTTTAGCTTGACTACTATCTGTGTCTCTTTGGTATCTCTTTTTACTTCTATCATAATATCTCCTAGTCCCTAATTACCAAAGCACCATTTATACGGTTGCTTCTCCTAAAATCTTCTGCTTCAGCCATAGAACCAAAGCCCATAATCCAAACTCGATATAATCCTCTATCATCATTATCTAGTCTCTTGATAATAGTTCTATAGTGCCTACTTAGCCTACTATATTTGCGTTGATATATTTTAGCTCCCTCTATCTTGCTAAATGCACCAACTTGTAGTCCAAAATTGGACAACATTACTCTTGTAGGAGTGTATGATTTTTGTTTTCTAACTATCCTATCATACGGTTCTATCTTACCTGCAAAGCCCAATACTTCTATAGATACTCTAGCTATTCCTACGACATCAAGCCCCAAATCCTTACCTGCTTTGTAGCTACAATCTAGTATCCTACCACTTACAAATGGTCCTCTATCGTTGATACGAACTACTGTACTCTTGCCATTTTGTAGATTGCGTACTCTTAGCATAGTATCCATAGGCAAAGTCTTGTGGGCTGCTGTACTCTTATGCATATTATATCTCTCTCCATTGCTTGTCTGTTTGCCATGGAATTTAGGGCCATACCAACTAGATATACCACGAGTTATCTGTCCTACTTCTGCATAAGATGGATGGTATCGTTTACCTCTAACTGTATAGTTACGCATAGTAGCTCTCTGTCTAGCTTCACTTGTATATTTGGTAGCTCCTGCTTTGTAGTTTTTCTCTGAACAACCTACAAACAATATAGATATTAATATAATATATATAATACTTCTCATTTTCCCTCTATTTTTAATTATATTATCACTTTATTTATCTTTATCTTTGCTTGTTCTCTTGTGTAGTTCGTAAGTTAGATAAAAAGCATATATCTTATCCTTTGGTATATTGATTGTTTGAGGTTTTTTGGCTACAAAAGATTTGTTGAGAGTATGAAGCTCATCTGCCTCCATACCTATCACAGATGCTATATATGATAGATTGGCATCAGCTGTTATATCTACTTTCATTGTCTCATATTTGGGTATAGTAATATTCATATCCATTGCCACAAAAGGGATTTGAACACCCTCCTCTACTCTTTGGCTTATCATTGATACCAATAGTATCTTACGGATATAATCTCGTGTCTCTTTTGGTAGATATTTGAGTCTATCATCACTCAACACACTCAAGTCATCACTACCAGCCTTGGCTATAGCCTTACTCAATCTACCCTCACCACAATTATAAGCCATAATAGCCAAATACCACTTACCAAATCTACGATGAAGCCTATTTAGATATAGCATTGCAGATGTTGTAGATTTGCTACTATCTAATCTCTCATCATACTCATCAGAGACTATTAGATTGTACTCTCTAGCAGTATTTGGCATAAACTGCCACAATCCCACAGCCTTTTTGGATGAGATGGCATTGACTACAAATCCAGACTCCACCATAGATATATATAAAAACATAGGTGTCATACCTCTAAGTGCAATAATACTCTCAATAGTAGGTATAACTTCTATCCCACGAGATAGAGATTTATCATAAAATGCCCTAAGACCATTTTGGTTATTATCTACAAAAGATATAAATCCATCATCATACAGATAAGACTCATCTATATCAAAGATAGCAAATAGATGTAGAGTATTAGGATAATTCCTCTCAAAAACATTGGCACAAGAGAATATAGATAATATGAGAAAAAGCCTAAATAGTCTATACATATACTATCTATTCATATCTATTGTATATCAAATGATACTTTTCTACTTCCCAAATCCAGACTCACCCTACCAGTAGATTTTCTATTTGGAAATGTCACTTTTAGAGTATTCAAATCTATAAAAGAGACTTTTAATCCTCCTCTTGAAGAGTAGCTTCTTATCAAATCATTTTTGCTATTTGGGACAAAATACAACACTCCTTTTGAACCTCTCTTGACGGCAAGATGAGTACTCTTTTTGGTGATTTTGTATATCTTGCCTTTGGGCTTTTGTGTCACAAATGACCATTTTTTATTGATACTCTTACCATCTGCTGTGGCTTTAAAGACAGCTGTATAAGTAGTAGCAAACTCCAATCTCTTTAGTGGCATAAGTGCAAATTGAGATTTAGTAAATAGCTTGTTATGGTCATTTTTGTATTGAAGTATCTTTATCTTTTTCATCTCTTTGCCATTGCTATACAGACGAAAAGATTTTAGTTTGATTTTATTATAAAAAGCAGGGTTCAATTGCACAGACACAGGATAACCACTCACTCCATATCTAGGCAATGGGTCTGGAGACTCATTATAAAACACAGGAGAGACTCCTCGTTGATTGGCATAAGGGAAAAGTACTATCTTTTTATTCTTACCTCTTACTCTATTTTTGGTTTTAGTATATAGAGTTTTGGGTATCATTTTTTTGGTATCTTTACATATATTTTGTACATAATATATACCATTTTTCTGTGGATATGTTTTTCTACAAAGCTTGGATATATGAGACGAACCCAAATCATATACAAATGCCTTTTTTATTCTCTTTGCACTAGGTGAACTAGAGATACCCATACCTATCTCATCTTTATCAAGAGTCAAAAATACAAAACGATGATAAATAGCAGAAAACAGATTATCTATAGACTTCTTTTGATTTGCTGTATTTACAGTAAGGTTTTCCATCACAAAAGCAGATTTATACCCCACAGCCAAAGCCCTTTGAGATGGATTTTTGCCACTAAATAGTGCATAACCTCTCTTTTGGTTATGGCTCATAATCTGATGCTTGACCAAATATCTAGCATGAGCTTTGGACGCTTTGTTTAATAATTTATTTGGTTTTAGCTTGATAAGTCCTGCTTTTGTCCGAATACCATTGAGATAAGACAATCCACTCTGTGCATTCAATACGCCAAAAAACAGAGCAGAAATAAGTATAAATCGTAACATAATATAATCCTTTAAATAGAGTTGAAATTCATATAATTATACTATGGGTATCTGAATACTATCTCATACTCTCTATAAAATCTATATCTAATCCAGTCTTCAAAGAGATAGTCTCATTATCCAATACATCTAATAACCCTCTAGCTATCTCTATACTTCTTTTTTCTACACCCTCTTTTAGACCTTGTTCTAATCCTTGTTCTAATCCTTGTTCTAATCCTTGTTCCAGACCTTGCTTAAGTCCCTTTTTTAAACCTCTCTCTATTGCATAACTCTCTGCATTTACCAAGTCTCTATAGACTTTTAGATTTTTATGATACTTCTCTTGTTCTATATTTTTGAGACTCAAAAACTCTGCTTTTAGAAAGCTATTTTGTATTATAGTATCATCTTCTATCTCTTTTGGTATATTTTCTATTCGTGATATATTCAAAAATACCCAAAGCCACCATTCCAAATGAGTAGATAGTTCATTTTTGAGCTTTTTCATCTTTGGTATCTCTACATATACCATATTTAGCTCTTCATACATCACATTTTGAGTATATATATCTGTGATTTTACCATGGTGTAGATAATTTGGATTATCTTTGAATTGTGCTACTTCAAAATTGAGTAGTCCAATGAAATATACAGGAGTTAGCTCAAAATCCCATTTACCTCTTTTGGCTTGTTGTTGGATAGGAAATGTAGTGTAATATAACGCTCTACTTTGGAAGTGTTTTTGTGTAATCTTTTGTAATTCAACTATAAAAAAATTACCATTTTCATCTTCACAAAATAAATCAAATATCGCTTTTCTATCCTCTTGACTATCAGGTAGAAGCTCACCATTTTTAAATGTTATTGTCTTTATTTTTCTCTTATCTTCTAATTTCAAAATATCATTTAGCAGACTCTTTAATGCCTCTGTATCATCAGGGTCACCAAATATCTTTTTAAATCCAAAATCTGTAAAGAGGTCTATATATCTACTTGTAATATATGGCATACTTTTCCTTTCTTATCCTATCAACTGACTACATAAATCAAATCTATTGTGTGTCATAAGATGTACTTTACCATGAAGTGACATCATATCATCAAATATCTTTTTGGAGATACCAAATCCTATCTCTTGTTCTTTATCTACTCCATCCATTGATGCTAAGTTCATCTCATCTATTATATCTTTTGGTACAGATATTCCAGGGACTTTATCATCTATGAAATTGGCTGTTCTTGCTCGTACTATTGGGAATTGTCCTATGATTAATTGAGCATCTTTGGCTGTATCTCTTACACTCAAACTCTTTGCTTCATCAAATATCTCTAATAGCTCTTTTGCATTATCCATAGTATATACAGGCTGAGTGATAATAGCTCTTGCTCCATAGTTTAGCTTTTTGACTATTCGTTTCTGTAGGCTTCTCATATCTTTGGCATAAGAGTTACTCACAGCAAATGGATATATCTGTTTTGGTGCTGGTTTTAGAGATTTATTGGAGTAGTCTAGTCCATTGTTGAGATGATAAATGATACTTAGTAGTAGCGTAGAGTCTCTCTCCAATACTCCTTTTACATCTGGTTGGTCTGATAGTTTGGCAGGGTCACCAGTTAGAGCCAATATACAACGCAAATCAAAATCATTTGCACCCAATAGAGTAGATTGCAAGGATAGCTTGTTTTTATCCCTCATACTCATAGTAGCTATGACTGGCTTGTCAAAGGTCTGTTGTATCTTGATAGCAGACAATATCCCTGACATTTTGAGCTTTGCCAATGGATTATCTGTACACGAAAAACCAGAGATTTTTTTATCCAAATCATACTTCTTTATATCTTCGATTATAGTGTTTATAGATGCTCCATGAGGAGGATTAACCTCGACTGTGATGAATGGTTTATCGCTACAAAGTGTGTCACAAAATTTATCAAACATTAATTAACCTCTTTTATTTATTGATTACTATTTTATCCAAAATAGTGGATAAATCATCTTATTAATTTATATCTAACAAAAGTATATATATAATAGAGACAAAAAGAAAATAATCAATGATACTAAGCATCGAATCTAGCTGTGATGACAGCTCAATAGCAATCACACAAATATCTACCAAAAAGCTAATCTACCACAAAAAAATATCTCAAGAAGAACAACACAGTGTATATGGAGGAGTAGTCCCCGAACTAGCCTCTAGGCTTCATGCTGTAGCACTTCCAGAGATACTCAAAGAGACCAAACCATATTTCAAAGACCTAAAGGCTATATCGGTCACCAATCAACCTGGACTAGGGATAACTCTATTAGAGGGTATAACTATGGCAAAGACTTTGGCTGTTTTACTAGATATTCCCCTTATAGCCGTCCACCATCTCAAAGGACATATCTACTCTTTGTTTATAGAAAAAGAGTCTATCTCTCCCCTACTCGTACTTCTCATATCAGGAGGTCACACACAGATTATACGAGTCAAAGACTTTGATAATATGGAGATATTAGCTACAAGTATGGACGATAGTGTAGGAGAGAGTTTTGATAAATGTGCCAAGATGATGGGACTAGGATACCCTGGTGGTCCTATCGTAGAACAACTAGCAAAAGATGGAGATGAAGATAGATTTGATTTACCAGTACCATTACGCAACTCTCCACTCATAGCATTCTCTCTATCAGGACTCAAAAACGCAGTCCGTCTAAAAGTAGAAGTATTAGGAGGAAAAGAAGCTATGACCACACAAGACAAATCAGACTTATCGGCATCTTTTCAAAAGGCTATCAAGCTTCATCTAATACAAAAAAGCAAAAAGATATTTGCAAGAGAAGATATAAAAGATTTCGCCATAGTAGGAGGAGCATCTGCGAACAAATACATCAGAGATGCCTACCAAAAGCTATGTGATGAGTTTGGCAAGAAACTACATCTAGCTCCACTACAATACTGTTCAGACAATGCAGGAATGATAGGTAGATACGCCATAGATGCTTATCAAAGAGAGAGATTTATAGACCCAAATGAGATAGATATAGTAAGCACCAAGAAACAAAAAAGTGGAATGCTATTGTAGTTACTTGCTACAATCTATCTGTACTATCTCCACCTCTGGAGTATCTATCCTAGCTACAGTAAGCTTCCCACCCCATAGACAACCAGTATCTAGTGACAATACATTTTCATCTTGATAATATCCAAGCGTGGACCAATGACCAAATATTATCTGAAGTTCTATCTCTTTACGGTTGATAGACTCAAACCACGGCTTAAATCCATCATCTCGTAACTCTTGTGTAGGTGTGCCTTTTTGTTCAAAATCCAATACAGAGTCATTATAGCAAAAACGCATACGAGTAAATGAACTAAGTATATACCTCTCTATATCAATTAGACTAGCATCTCTATTAAATCTATTATAAGCTTGTTTGAACATCTGTGTTAGCCACGCTTCTGCACCATCACTTTGAAGCTTCTCTTCTATGATTTTGGAGTATCGTATAGCCATTCCCAAATCAAACTTTGGTGATATTCCTGCGTGAGACATACAATACCCCAAAGAGTAATCCACATGCAAAAACTTCTGATGTCTTAGCCAATCTATAAGCTTCTTGGCATCAGGAGATTGCAAAATCGGGTCTATTGTAGGATTGGATTTTTTGATACCATAATATGCTCCAATAAGTGCTATATCATGATTACCCAATATTATCTCCACACTATCACGGATACTATAGAGATACTCCAAAGTCTCTAGCGAACCCTCACCACGATTGACCAAATCACCTGCTACCCATAGCTTATCTCTATCTTTATCAAAATCTATCTTTTTGAGTAGAGCTTTGAAATTACTATAACCCCCTTGTATATCACCTATCGCCCATCCTGCCATTAATACCCAAAACTGCCTGTAGGTTTTGGCAGCTGCTT
>DAOVZV010000269.1 GCA_030634925.1 Sulfurovum sp. | reverse complement strand
TTTGATGATGTAGAACTAGAATTTGATGAGGGATTGGTAGTTCTCACGGGTCCTAGTGGAGCTGGTAAATCTGTACTAATATCTGCTATATTGTCTAGTTTTGGATATAGCGTACCTAGTGTAGCCCATATATGCGAACTAGAGATAATCAAGCCTTTGGATATAATAGAAGACTCATATATGCTAGAAGATACCATCACTATCAAATCTCTCAAAAAGGATAGACTTAGATACTTTGTAGATGGACAAAACATACCCAAAAAGAGACTAAAAGAGATGTTTTCTCCATTTGTAAAGTACCTATCTATCCGAGATAAAGGTGGATTTGATTCTAGTACTCTACTAGATATTATAGATAACCGACTTACTCAAAAAGACAAAAGCTTCAGAAAACTCAAAAAAGAGTATAAAAAAAGATACACTCTATATATAGAAAAAGTGACAAAACTACAAAAGATAAAAGAAGAAGAGGCAAAGATAGTCGAGCTAATAGACTATGCCAAATATGAGATAGAGAAGATAACAAATATCAATCCAAAGATAGGAGAAGATATTGAGCTTCTCAAAATCAAGCAACAACTATCTAGGATAGATAAAATCAAAGATGCCCTAAGTGGAGCAGTGGATATATTTAGCCTAGAGTCAGATGTAGAAGAGGTCTATAGACTCATAGACAAAGATAGCTCGATGTTTTCTGATATGATGAACCAACTTCGTGCAGACTTTGAAGAGACCGAAAACCTAGCAGATGAACTCAAAGAGATTGATATAGAAGAGGTACTCAATAGACTAAGTGATTTGTCATCTCTCAAAAAGCGTTATGGTAGTATAGAAGAGTCTCTATCATACAGAGATGCCAAACTAGCAGAACTCAATAGATATGAAAATATCGAACAAGATAAAAGCCTATTGGAGTCATTTATAGATTTGGAATATATAGAACTTCATAATATAGCTACAAAACTATCCAAATATAGACAAGATGAAGCGATAATACTAGAAGAGATTTTAGAAGAGTATCTAATATCACTCAAACTAGCATCTATATCATTTAGATTTGATACCTCTCATATAGATATAGAGGGTATAGATAATATAGATGTACTACTAGGAAACTCGACTATATCCACTCTAAGTGGAGGAGAGTTTAACCGTGTGCGTCTAGCTCTGATGGCTACAACTATCAACACAGACAAACACAAACAAGGAGTCTTGATACTAGATGAGATAGATGCCAATGTAAGTGGAGATGAATCTATAGCAATAGCTCAAATGATACAAAAACTAGCTACAGTATATCAAGTCTTTGCCATATCTCACCAATCTCATATATCGTCAAAAGCCAAACAGCATATACTAGTGAGCAAAGTAGGAGATAAGAGTCAAGCCACTATATTAGATGATGACCAAAGAGTATCAGAGATAGCTAGAATAATAGCAGGAGAAAACCCCACAGAAGAGGCTATGGAGTTTGCCAAAAAGCTTAGAGACTAAGTCTAAAAGCCTAACTCTTTTTTCCTATTTGAAAGATACCTATCTACTCCATCTACAATACCATCAACTACCCTATCTTGATAAGATGAATTGAAGAGTCTAGTTCTCTCTTTGGGATTGGTGATATATCCAACTTCTACCAATATAGAAGGACGACTAGCACCGACTAATACATAAAAAGGAGCAGGTCTCACTCCTCCATTTTTGACATCACTATATCTTCTTTTGATACTTTTCATCATACCATTTTGGACATCTATAGCTAGTTTGTGTGATTGTATAATCTTTGGACCATTGAGTACAGAATCTATAATAACATTTTTACTTAGATTATCAGTACCTTGAAGTACAGAAGCATTCTCTCTGAGTGCTATCCTCTGAGACCTAGCATCTCTACTCTTTTGCAAGAAATATGTCTCCACACCCTCCACAGAGTCAAATCTACTCCTATCACTTATAGCGTTTGCATGAATAGATATAAAGACCTTTGCATTTTTTAAATCAGCTATATGTGTTCTCTCTTTTAGCTTGATAAACCTATCACTATCACGAGTTAGATAGACTTTATATCCTCTATCTTCCAGCTCATCACCCAATTTCTTAGTAATTTGAAGTACAGCATCTTTCTCATACACTCTACCAAACACAGCCCCACTATCCATACCACCATGACCTGCATCAATAACAATAATATTATCTTCTTGCATATCAGGATTACCACAAGAGACAAGCAAAAACAGACCCACTATCATATATATATAATTTCTCATACTATTATCCTCTAAATATAGATACTTAAGAGTACCCTTATTGTGATTAAATTAAGGATAGTGTGTTTTAAATTAGTGAAAACAATTGAAACTAAAACTTCCTACTCATCTTCACTCCGACTACTCTTGGTATGCCGAAGTGATTATAGTCATTAGTCGGAGTAGATAGTATCATATCTATATACTCATTATCAAATATATTGGT
>DAOVZV010000319.1 GCA_030634925.1 Sulfurovum sp. | reverse complement strand
TTGAGACCATTTTCTCTCATCGTACTACCAGTCTCTACAATATCGACTATAGCATCAGCCAATCCCACAAGTGGAGCTAATTCGATAGAACCATATAGCTTGACTACCTCAACACCTACTGCTTTTTGTGCAAAGTATGCTTTTGTGATATTTACCATCTTTGTAGCTATCTTGATATTAGGTCTATCCCAATCTAGCTCATCTTCATTTTTGATACCTATAGATACTTTACATTTGCCCAGTTGCATATCCAAAAGCTGTATAATATCTAGCTCTTTTTCTGTAATGACATCAAGTCCAACAACTCCAATATCAGCAGCACCGTGTTCTACATAAGTAGGTACATCTTGATTTCTCACATTTAGAAAACGAAACTCACCTATATCCAATATAAGCTCTCGCCCCTCAAACTTAAACTCTCCACCAAATATCTCTGCAAATATCTCTAGTGTCTCTTCTGCTATCCTACCCTTTGGAAGTGCTATTACCAACATAATCTCTCTCCTTAATCACTTTTATCATACCCTCAAATACCAATAACTCATCATAAATAGCCTCTGGAAAAAACCTAGAGAGAAACTCTCCATCTCCACCTGTGAAGTAGAGATTTTGACCTTTATGATGTATATCTATGAGAGATTTTATCGACGCGATTATACCATAGCTTATCCCATCTTTAGTTGTCATAGGTAACTTATCTAGCGATATATCTCTGTTTAACTCTATATCCAATGCCGTAGATATATCTCTATAGCTATCCAAAGATGCCCTAAGTCCTGATAATATAAATCCACCTCTATAGATACAATCACTAACCACATCCACAGTAATAGCAGAACCAGCATCTACAAAAACACCATCATCACGACTCAAACATAGTGCCTTTCTATCTATACCCATAGTATCATACTCACCATCTATAGATACAAAAGATGATATATCTATCCAACTATCTACAACTTCCATACTAGAACTCACAGATATAAAATAGACCTCTTTATCACCATATACATCTATAGCATCATCATACTTCAGATGTCTCACAACTCCACCATCGAGTATATGACAATGAGTATTACCAATATCAGCAAGTATCATATCACTCATCATGCCACACTCTCCAACCACCATCTACCAAAGCCACATGAGCCTTACTACATAGAGGAGCATCTATAGATATATACAACTTCTTAATCTTGCTATCTATATATTTCTCTGCTTTGAGATGAAGAGACATTATATCCTCCACATCTTTGATAATAAACCTACTACTCTTTCGTATAAACACCACAAAAGCATAATAACCCTTCAAATCAACTCCAACATACATCAAAATCTTCTTCCTAGACTCCAACTCTTTGGGAGTTATCTCACGCAAGGACTTGAAGATTATATTTTTTTGTTGTAGATATTGGACTTGTGTTTTCACTTTATATCCTTTATAAAATTTGATGATTACTTTGTTGAACCAAATATCTCTATACTTATACTATATAAGATAAAAGTGAAATACCATCATTCAAATAATACTCAACTTCTTTTTTAAACCCACTTTTACAAAATGGACAAACCTCTTTATATTGTGATTTTTTAATCTCATCAGATATTTTTATCTTCTTTAAATCAGCATAAACATAATTATATACTCCTTGCCATCGTATATAGTCACCTATAGAATTAACTTGACCTTTTGGTTTCAAAAATTTATACTCTTTAAAACCAAATAAAAATATATTTTGCTCTTTTTTATTTAAAGTAGAGAATGGCTTAGTAAAATCAAATAATCCCTCTTTTTCAAATCTATTGATAATACTTTTGAGTGACATTTTGATATTTGAGTGAAAAAATCCATCTTCAATTATTGATTTATTCTCATCTTTGATTATTAAACTTTTGTCATAACTCTCTATTTTCGTAGTACTATCACAATAAATACAAGAGTTTAGATAG
>DAOVZV010000251.1 GCA_030634925.1 Sulfurovum sp. | reverse complement strand
TCAAAGACAAACTCAAAATGCTTCCAAAACTATTTAGCCTCAAAAATGTATTTCCAAAGAGGCTAAAGGGTAGGGGAGAGTGTCAAGAGATTATCATACCCAAAGCTGATGTAGATTTGGACAAACTACCTATACTCAAGACTTGGGAAGAGGATGGAGGGGCTTTTATCACGATGGGTCAAGTATATACCCAAAGCCTAAATGGAGAGATGCAAAATCTAGGAATGTACAGACTCCAACAGTATGACAAAAATCGCCTCGGAATGCACTGGCAGATACATAAAGACGCGTCACACTTCTTTGACCAATACCAAAAAGCAGGTAAAAAAATGCCAGTAACCATAGCTATCGGTGGTGACCCATTGTATATTTGGTGTGGTCAAGCTCCTATGCCTTATGGTATGTTTGAGATGCTACTATATGGATATGTACGCAACTCTAACGCACAGCTAGTCAAATCTATCACCAATGATATATATATCCCCAAAGATGTAGATGTAGTCATAGAGGGGTTTGTGGATACAAATGTCACCGAGATAGAAGGACCATTTGGTGACCATACAGGATATTATACCCTCAAAGAGCCTTTCCCTGTGATGGAAGTAGAGACTATCACTATGAAGAAATCACCAGTATTCCAAGCAACAGTAGTAGGCAAACCACCACTAGAAGACAAGTATATGGGCTGGGCAACAGAGAGAATATTCTTGCCACTTCTCAAACCAATGGCACCTGATTTGATTGATTATAATATGCCTGAAAATGGAGTATTTCACAATCTAATACTAGCCAAGATGAAGACTATGTACAAAGGACACGCACAGCAGTTTATGCACGCATTTTGGGGAGTAGGACAGATGAGCTTCGTCAAACACGCGATATTTGTAGGAGAAAATGCACCTGAATTAGAAGATAACGAGACTCTAACAAGGCATATACTAAACAGACTAGACCCCAAAAAGATACTAATAACCCAAGGGATAATAGACCAGCTAGACCACTCATCACAAGAGCAATTGGTAGGAGGCAAATTAGGTATAGACGCTACAGCAGACGAAGTAGAACACGGAGTTGGGATACCACTTGATGACAAAGAATTATTAGCCAAACTACAAACCATAGATGACTCCATAGTAGAGCTAAAACAGTATTTCACAGATACCAAAAACCCAATCTGTCTAGTCACAATAAACAAAACCAAATCCATCAAAGAGAACCTAGCACAAATCCACACCCTAAAAGAGCATATCAAAGTCCTAGTAGTAGTAGATAAGAAAAACAATCAAGTAGATAACCCATATATGCTAATATGGAGAGTAGCTAACAATATAGATGCAAGTAGAGACATAACACTAGAACCATTCATAATAGTAGATGGCACAAACAAAAGCACACTAGACGGCTTCACCAGAGAGTGGCCAAACGACACACACTGTACCAAAGAGGTATTAGACAAGCTACAAAATATGGGAATTATAGATATAGATGATGAGTTTATAGAGAAGTTTGGATTGTTGGGGTTTTGATGGGTTCAATTTCCCGACCCTTGGGTCGCCAATAAAAAAGTTTAGTTAAGCCACTTTATCTAACTACTAACCACAGAAATAAATCCAGCTTCCCTAATATATAATATAGACTCCTCAATAGGGACTATATCACCATCTAATTCTATTATATTATAGTGATTGTCCAAATCTATGGTTAGTTCTTTTATATCGTTGTAGAAGCTTCCTAGTTTGGATATAAATGGCATTGGTGTAAATATAAAAAATCTTCTTTTGCTCAAAAGCATAAATGGTGTCATAATTATATGTATTGGTAGGAGAAATATTACGGCTAGTATATATTTGGTCATACCTTTTTTGAGAATACCAAATCTTAGGGTTTCTGATACAAATATATGTTGTAAATCTCCCATATTTCCTGCTGAAAATAAGAAAACTTCTCCGTTTAGAGTAAAAAATTTATGTTTTTTGGTTTTTGGTATTTCATCTTTGGCTAATGCGTCTAGTACTTTTTGTAGTTTTGGTACTCTGTGCATTTTGGCTACTACATTGAATGAGCCTATTGGATTGATGATGATATTTGGATACTTTTTTGCTTTGTGTAGTTTGGATACTGTTCGTCTTATTGAGCCATCTCCTCCGTGGATGATGAGATAATCTATATTCTCGTATTTGTCTAGTTCATCTTCTTTGATATTTATGATGTTCAAATCTTTGTGTGTGGTCTCTTTGCCTACTGATATTATATTCATTTCTGTCCTTGTTGGAACTATACTGTTTTTTGGATATAATTATATCTATGAAAGTTGAAAATGAAGAAGCACTTGATAACCTTATAATATGTCAATCCTGTTTTACGCTTCATGAGGAAGTGCCTATAGCAGATGGTAGCAAGGCTTGTTGTAGTGCTTGTGGTACAGTATTGTACAGTTATGACAAAAAATTACTCTCTCATGGACTCTCTTTGAGTATTGCAGGACTTATATTTTTTGTAGTTGCCAACGCTTTTCCTATTGTCAAGATAGAGATATTGGGTCATGAGCAGTTTATCACTATTACCAAGACATTTATGATGCTTTTTGAGAGTGGATTTTATATTGTTGGAATGCTGTGTATGTTTTTGATATTTATATTTCCATTGATG
>DAOVZV010000357.1 GCA_030634925.1 Sulfurovum sp. | reverse complement strand
GGTGAGGAGTCTAACTGTATCAGCTCTCTCTTTTCCACCTTCTATCTTGATAGCTTGTGCATCTGTCTCTTGATAGACCCTAGAGGCATTTGCTAGTGCTTGTGTGGGTGAGGTGTATGATGCAAATGGCATATCAAATACTACAAAAGAGAGTTTTGCTCCATGGCATACAGCTTTTGTGTGATAAATCATCTGTTCCATCGTAGCAGATAGAGTATCTTCCTTACCATAGAAGCTCATATTGAGACTATCTCCAACAAGTATCATCTCTACTTCGGCATCAAAAATTTTGGAGAAAAGTGCATCATAAGCAGTTATCATTGTAATAGGCTCGACACCTTTCATCTTTGATATTGTTGTTAAAGTTACCTTTTTTTCTATCTTTGGGGTCTGGATACTCATTTTATTCCTACTTTTATTTATATATACAATTACTCACTCTTATAAAGTGATAATAATGTATAATATCTAAAATAGTTTACAAAATACTAACAAAAGAGTTTATATTGAAAAAATTAGTCGCATATATCACTACAGGATTTCCATCTTTGGAGTTTACAGTTGATGCTAGTTTGGCATTAGCAGAGTCTGGTGTAGATACATTGGAACTAGGGATGCCATTTTCTGACCCTGTAGCAGATGGTCCTGTGATAGAAAGAGCAAATCTCAAAGCACTAGAGGGTGGATTTCGACTTCAGCATCTATTTGATGCTTCTGCACAGATAGCACCACATATAGATACTCTATGGATGGGATACTTAAATCCTTTTTATCACAGAGGAATGGAAGAGTTTGTCTCTGAGGCACAAAAAGCAGGAGTAAATGGATTTATAATTCCAGATTTACCATTTGAAGAGGCAAAACCATATAAACCTATTATAGAGAGTGCAAATTTAAGTCTGATTGATTTTATCGCTCCTACAGATAGCAGAGATAGGATAGAACAGATTGTTACTAATTCTCAAAAGTTTATATATCTAGTAGCTTATGCAGGTATCACAGGCTCTGGACAAAGTGAAGATTTGCAACCTATCATCTCAAATATCAAAGAGTTTACTTCTACTCCTGTTTATGTTGGATTTGGAGTAGATACAAAAACAGCAAAATCAAAAGCAGAGGGTGTAGATGGTGTGATAGTGGGTTCTGCATTTGTAAAGGTACTTTTGGATGATAGTTTGAATGGTAGTCAAAAGATTACAAAGATTTCAGCTATCGCTAGAGAGATAAAAGATAAAATAAATAATTAAATATAAAGGATTTGCTATGTTTTTGTCATGGTTTGCATCTAAAAATCAAAAGATAGTACACAAATGGTCTAATGAGCATAAGCAGATAGTATCTTTGGCTCATAAGGTTATCAATTCTCATACTGATGGTAAGTTAGATAAGACGAGAAGTGCTATGAAAGAGTTATATGATTTGGCGATAGACCATCTTATGGATGAGGATTTGGTATTTTATAGACTTCTCAAAGATAAAGAAAAGGAGGGTATAGATGATGAATTAGAAGAGTTCATCATTGAGTTTAAAAATACCTTCCAAGGAACAAAGACAGCACTTATGAATTTTCTAACTATATATAGTAAAGATACAGCCGTACTAGATGAG
>DAOVZV010000359.1 GCA_030634925.1 Sulfurovum sp. | reverse complement strand
TATGTATATTATCTTTGGTCGAGCCTATGATGTCTATCTTTAGTTTGCCTATATTTACTAGACTGTTGATATTTGTGGTATTTATATCGTATTTGATATTGGCATCTATTTGTGATGATTTTAGTTTGATTGACAAATCTTGGTTCAATAGAGTTACATCTGCTTTTAGTGGAGCTATATTATCCCAATTTGGCTCTTTTTGATAATCTCTAAGTAGTGATTTGGGAGGTATGGTTATCATAGAGTCTATAGAGATTTTGCCTTTGTATGTGACATTGGCATCTATATTGACTAGGTTTGAGGTTATCTCTGCGTGTGCTTTGATTTTGGCATCTTTTTTGAAGCTAATTGGAGCATCTATTTTTATATTTACTTTGGTCTGATTTAGCTCTGTTGGTAAAGATACAATTGTATTGAGATAGATAGGCTTTTTGGTAGATAAATTTACAATGGCATTTTGGAAATTTGGCAGGTTAATTGTACCGATGAGATTATCAGAAGAGATATTGGTATCTACTTTTCTAGTATCTCCTGAATAATCTATATATAGATTATCTGCTGATTGGATATATTTGCTATCTACTCCCAATATCTTTGGAGCATATATCTTGCCACTATAGCTGATATTTTTATCCATCTCAAATATATTGCTAAGCTCAATATCTTTGGCATAAGGTGTTGTTACTTTGGCTTTTGTATTGACTGTGAGTGTTGAGTGATTTATATCATAAGTTACAAATGATGATAATCTATCTATGTCTAGGTTAAACTCATCTTTGGATGCTACCAAAAGCCTATCTATATTTATATTTAGTGATGCCAAAATCTTTGATGATGTGATATTGAGGTCAATATATATATTATCTATAGACTCTGGACGCAAAGGAAGTTCATATTTACAAAAAAGCTCTGATTGAGGAGTCAAAAGTACTCCTCCTATTAGTTTGTTATCTTCTACTTTGGTCTCGTATATCATATCTGTTAGATTGGATGAAGCATTTATATCTAGTTTGGCTGATTTTAGTACTAGAGTAGGTATATCAAATAGTGCATTATCTATTTTGAGTTTTAGATATGATATATCCAAAGGAGCGTAAGAGTAAGGCATTATATCTATAAATAGATTATCTACTATTACCTCTGTTGGAATATAAGGATTGGATTTATTATCATCTTTTTTATCACTTTGGCTTTTATTGGTGTCATTGTTCTCTAATGATGCTACAAACAGTTCTATATTAGCTATATCTATACTCTCTAACTCTATTTTGTTTATGATTATACTCTGATTTAGAAGTCCAGCAGGGTTCCATCTTAGATTAATTCGTTTTGCTAGTTGTTTGTCATTGTATGCTAGATTATCTATCTCTATACCACTGATACCATTGCCATATATCCTGCTATAAGTGATATTATAATCAGGAGCAAAGGTATCTGCTAATCTCTTTATTACAAGAGGAGAGTTGGCTACAAAATATATAGCTATACCCAAAACTAAAGTCAAAATAAGTATAAATAATATAATTTTTCTAAATAATAACACGGGTTTATACAATAAAAATTTTATCAAAATGATTGTCCTATCTGAAAT
>DAOVZV010000042.1 GCA_030634925.1 Sulfurovum sp. | reverse complement strand
AGTGGCGAAACTTCATTGGCTCAAAAATTTGTAGGCACAGGGATAAGTCTTGATGATATGTTTAAAAATGAACAATATCAAGAGATTATCAACGGTTGGACAAGTATTTGGAAAGAAAAAATCATCAAAGTAAAAAGTGAAAAAAATATAAAAAAAGTCTATTATTTTTTCTTTTTAAGAGGAAGCTCAAAAGAGAGTTATATTTGTGCCTTTGAAGTAAATAGTGAGAAGATAAATACAAATATCATTAGCCAAAGAGACGAAAACTCTCAAATAAAACAATCTATCTTTTTGAATGGTGTGATTGATGTAAAGTATGGAAATGCTAAAATTTATAAAGCGAAAAAGAGATTAGAATTAAGATTGAAACCTAAAAATTTATTAGATGATAACTTTTTAATAGCCATACCCACACAAAACCCTACAAAAGAAGATATTTATGCACTTGTGCAGGATAGAGATAGATTTGATGGGTATATAAAAGAAAAATTGAATAAGTTTTTAGATTATGATAAAATATAGAGAATTTAACATTAAAAGGATTATATATGAATAGCAATTTAACAGGTGCAATGATTCAACCTATTATGACATTTATTGCAAAAGCAATTATTAGAAGAGAAAATTATGATGAATTGATGATGAATAGAGATAAAATTAAATCACATTTATATGATATTCAAGGAACTTATAGACTTGTGCCTAATAATCAATCGGATAGGTTTATTAATGCTATATTAGAAACATATGACTATTTAAAGAAAATAGAAGATTTCAATATTGAAAATTTAGAGATTGATAAAAGCTCATATTATTTTATGAAAAATAATAATGATTTATTTACTAATGATGAATATGAAGAAAATCCTCTACTTGATGATATTTTAATGGAAGAGTTAAATGATTTAATCGCATAAAATTAATTTGCGTTTAAAACCCTCTCAATCTCACTAGCAAACCAATAAACCCCAACAGCAGGGACGGCATTTCCTATTTGTCGTCTTACTTCTGTATTGCTTCCCTTAAAAATTAAATCATCGGGAAAGGCTTGTAGTCTTGCTCTTTCTCTGTTGCTTAATGCTCGTGGTTCTTCGTAGTGGTATGTCCATGTGCCTCCTCCTCCACTTGCTAAGACTGTGTAGGCAGGTTTGTTTCTGTCTAGTTTTCGGTAGATATTTGACATTCTTCCTTTGACGGCTAATTCAGGGGGTAGGTCTTTGAAGTTTCCACCTTCTGGAATGGCTTGGAGTTTGAGCTTGGTTGTGGGTAGTTGTTTGATGAAGTTATGATTGATACAGTTGGTATTGAGGTTTTCAAAGGCTTCTTTGCTTGTGATATGTTTGTCTTTATGTGTGGGGTTTGGTAAGATAAATTCTTCTTTTATATCATCTCTTACACCGATAAATAATACCCTTTGGCGAAGTTGTGGCACTCCATAATTTGCGAAATTGACCAAATGTACTTGTAGAGTATATCCTGTATCTTCAAATCTTTTGGTAATGATTTTAATCGCTTCACCTTTGTTGGCTGATAAGATTCCTTTTACATTTTCTGCTAAAAATACTTTGGGTCTGAGGACTTCTACAAAGTTTACAAAATTTTCATAAAGTTTGCCGTTGATGTCATCTTGTAATCCAATTTGTTTGCCTACGATTGAGAATGTGACGCATGGAAAACCTCCTAAAAGTACATCATAATTCTCATTTTTAAAATCATTTGGATTGACTTTGGTAATATCTTTATTGAGTATTTCAGTATGTTCAAAATATTTTTTATTATGTTTAAGTGTTTCACACGCATGAGGGTTTATCTCTAAGGCTTTGGTTGTTGTAAAATTTAATTTAGGATAATAAGTGCCTAAAAAATCAAAATCACCATGAAAGCCAATATCCAAGCCTCCTGCTCCTGTAAATGTAGAAAATATTTTGAAACTCATAATAAACCTTTTATAAAAATATAATTATATTGTATCATATTCGCAGCGTTATTGTCAAGATATTTTTTAAATATGATATAATTAAAATAAAGATTTTATATGAAAACTAAAGCAAAAGAGTTTATAAAAAATGAATTAAAGAAGAGAAAACTTACTTATATGATGTTATCAGAGATAATGAAAAAAAAAGGTTATAATTATAGTGATAACACAATCAGAACTAAAGTTAATAGAGGCTCATACTCTTTTGTTTTTTTATTAGAGCTTTGTGAAAGTTTAGATATTGATATAGTTTGTATAGAGAAGTGATTTACGCGTAAGCTAGGACTTTCTGTGCATAGTGGTTGAGTTGTGAAACCTCCTTGGAGGTATCACGCAGGGTCTATATTGGCTTTTTTCTGATTTTCCATAAGTTCTGTTAGAAACTCCTCTAGTGAGTATCTCTGTCTATAATCAGGTATCATAATATGTACCAAAATATCTCCTAAGTCTGCTACTGACCACTCGTCTGTGGTATCTGAAGCGAATACCTCATCATCTTGTGCTTTGACACCTTTTTTGAGGTAATCAAAAAGAGATAGTGTATGTTTACCATTTAGTGAGTTTGCTATGATTACTCTTTTGGCTATATAATCAGCCTCTTGTAAATCAAATACCTCTATATCTTGTGCTTTTTTGTCTGTGAGTATCTCTACTATACCTTCTACTCTTTGGTCTAATGTCATTTTTGTCCTTCTATTATCTGTCTAACAGATTTTACTATTTTTGAGTCTATATATTTCAAATCTTTCTTCTCTCTGATTTGCGTTGAGCTTATGGGTGCGTCTATGTTTAGTACGATAGAGTCTTTGGGATAGAGAGATTTATTATCTCCACTCCTAGATGCTACTGCCCAAGTGATAGTATCATCTAACCACTCATAATCATACCATTTGGATAGACTCTCTAGGTTGTCTGCACCGATTATTATATATTTGACCTCATACTGTTGGCTTAGGTATTTTACACTTTGTGAGGTCTTTGTACTTTTGCCCTCTTTGACCTCATAATCATCTACCTCTACACCATCTATATCATCAAATAGTGTATGACACCACTCCAATCTCTGCATAGATGATGCCAAGCTAGAACTTTTAAATGGGTTTAGATAAGCAGGAATGACAATTAATTTGTCTATATCAAGCTTTTTTAATGCTTCTATAACTATATCTTGATGTCCTCTATGTGGAGGGTCGAAACTACCACCAAATATCGCTATGGTAGGCAAGTGTTGTTTAATCAAGTAATAACCTCATTTAGTGTAAAATTGTGTAATTTTAGCATAAAAACGATAAGGGTAAGAATGAAAACTGTAAAAGATTTGGATATAGATGGCAAAAGAGTATTTATAAGATGTGATTTCAATGTACCAAAAGATGAATTTGGAAATATTACAGACGATAGAAGAATACGAGAAGCACTCACTACTATTCGCTATTGTATAGATAGAGATTGCAAGATTATATTAGCCTCTCACTACGAGAGACCAAAAGCAGGAGAGTATGAAGCCAAATACTCACTAGTACCTGTAGCCAAAAGACTTCATACACTACTCAAAATCAAAAGAGATATATTTATGGCAGAAGATGTCATAGGTGAAGATGCCCAAGCCAAAGCCAATGCTCTTGAAGCAGGAGATGTACTACTATTAGAGAACCTCCGTTATGAAGAGGGAGAGACTGCTAATGACGCAGATTTTGCTAGTAAGTTAGCAGACTTTGCTGATATATATATCAATGATGCCTTTGGAGCGTCACACAGAAAACATGCCTCTATAGATGCTATCACTAAATTCTTTGATAGTGAACACAAAGCAGGTGGATTTTTGATGGGTAAAGAGGTCAATTTCTTTAGTAAAATCCTACAAAACCCTATCCGTCCATTTGTAGCAGTTGTAGGTGGGTCGAAAGTATCAGGCAAACTAGAAGCACTAACCAATCTAGTCACCAAAGTAGATAAAGTTATCATCGGTGGAGGAATGGCATTTACATTCCTAAAAGCCCAAGGTCACGAAGTAGGTAACTCTCTAGTAGAAGATGATTTGCTACAAGAAGCTAGAGATATTATGCAAAAAGCCCAAGATTTGGGTGTGAAATTTTATCTACCAGTAGATGTGGTCGCTGCTGCTGAATTTTCTGAAAATACAACAGTCAAATTTGTACCAATCCAAGAGATACCAAAAGGTTGGATGGGACTAGATATAGGACCTGCGAGTACAAGACTATTTAGAGAAGCACTAAACGATGCACAGACTATCATCTGGAACGGACCTATGGGTGTATATGAGATGGATAGATACTCCAAAGGTAGTATGGCAATGTCAAACAACATCGCCCAAACACATGCCACGACTATCGTAGGTGGTGGAGATACAGCAGATGTGACACAAAGAGCTGGAGATGCTGATGAGATGACATTTGTAAGTACAGGTGGAGGTGCTAGTCTCAAACTAATAGAGGGTGATACTCTACCAGGGATTGAGGCTCTCAAATGATTTTTGCAGGGAATTTCAAGACCAATCACAATAGAGAGACTACAAAAGCCTAGATTGATGATTTGAACAAATTATTAAAAGACAAAAAGAGTGAAGACAAGATATATATCTTCCCTCCTGCTACAGCTCTTGATAAGTACAATACTACATTTACAATAGGCACACAAAACGCATATCCTACAATCAATGGAGCATTTACAGGTGAGATAGGTGTAGAACAGCTAAATGAGTTTGGTATAAATACCATACTAATAGGTCACAGCGAAAGACGAGAACACCTAGCCGAAAACCAAGAAAAAGTAGCCCAAAAATTCCAATTTTTCAAAGAACAAAACTTTGAGATAATCTACTGCATAGGTGAACCACTAGAGATAAGAGAACAAGGAGATCAAGCAGTAATGGAATATCTATTAGCTCAATTTGACGGCATAGATACAGACTACTCAAACCTCATAATAGCCTACGAGCCGATATGGGCGATAGGTACAGGACGCTCAGCTACGACAAAAGAGATAGCCTCCACACACCAATCTCTCAAAAAAACCATAAGCAAACCAATCCTATACGGAGGAAGTGCAAAACCTGCAAATATCAAAGATATTGTATCTATAGATGGAGTTGATGGAGTATTGGTAGGAAGTGCATCGTTGATTGCTGATAGCTTTTCGCAGATGGTGTTGGCTTAAGCCAACCCTACTCTTTGTCCTTGTCTTTAGGACTCTTAAGTACTACATAAAAAATTACTAATATTACAGCATATACAACATAAAAATATATATTATCACTTTGAGGCATTATCTCACCTCCATTATAATATCTTGACTTTTTACTATTTTCAATCTCTTATCTATACTTTTGGTATCGCTATTGTCTGTGATGATGATAGGAGTTATAATATCTTTAGCATACTTTTGGATATAGCTCAAATCTGCTTTGATGATGGCATCTCCTGCTTTTACTTTGTCGCCTTCTGATGCTAGTCTCTCAAATCCTTTGCCATCTAGTGCTACAGTTTCTAGTCCTATATGAACCATCACTTCCAAATCTTTTGGACTCTTGATACTGTATGCGTGATTGGTGGCAAATATCTTGGATATTGTGCCGTCTATTGGTGATGTAAATATATCAGACATAGGTATCAAGGCTACACCATCACCTACCATACCTGATGAAAATACCTCATCATCTACGCTATCAAGTGCTACTATTTGACCATCTGTTGGAGATTTTATCTCTCTTATCTTTCGTTGGAAGAAACCAAACATCTATATCCTTTATCCTAATTTCAGACCGACTAAAAAACCAGCTACAGCACTCATACTGCCCATAGCCGTATATTCTCCTAGTCTCTCTTTGAAATATACCAACATAGCTTGGAAACTATCCATTCCCAACTCTATTTTGCTTTGAAGCATAGCTTCATTTATAGTTATTGCACCTTGATTTTCTAGTAGAAATACAAATATCAATCCTAGACCTAATACAAGAAGCAGTACCTTGAAACTCTTTTTAATTGCATATCCAATAGATAGTCCTAATACAAAAGCACCACCCATCTCTAAGTACGGTATCATAGTTTTTTCTGGCATTATTTATCCTTTTTATCTATTTTACCCTTTAATCTTTAAATAGACTATAAATATATGATAAAATAGATACCAAAAAGAGAGAAGTTATGGCAAAAAAAGAGAAAATACTTATACTACACGGTTGGGGTGGAAGTGATAATCCACATTGGCAGAGTGAATTGGCAAAAGAGTGTGTCCAAAACTACGGCACAGTATCTTTTCCATTGCTAGATAATTGTCACTTTCCATCTAAAAACAGATGGGTAAAACAGCTCAAAGAGATACTAGCTGATTTCAAACCAGATACTGTAGTGTGTCACTCACTAGCAAATACTCTATGGCTATGGCTTTGTCAAGAGGAGATGATTACCATAGATAGGCTATTTATGGTATCTCCTCCTGCCTTGGATACGCAAGTAGATACTATCAAAACATTTTTTCCTACACCATTACCACCAAAACTATATGCCAAGGAAGTACAGATGATAGTATCTGATGATGACCCATATATAGATATATCACAAGCATCAGATATAGCCCAAAGATATGATATACCTATGC
The DNA here is from genome assembly GCA_030634925.1 of Sulfurovum sp. Lineage (GTDB taxonomy): Bacteria > Campylobacterota > Campylobacteria > Campylobacterales > Sulfurovaceae > Sulfurovum. Next base: position 1,291 of record DAOVZV010000042.1, on the reverse strand, counting down.
ACATCATACCAAACGCAGGACATATCAACGCAGATAGTGGATTTGGTAAATGGGATATGATAGAGAGACTTATCTTGGATAAACAATAGATATAAATATAATATTTATCATAATTTGATACAATATAAAATAATTAATATATGGAGATAATATATGTATGAAGCACAACCAGTAGAAAAAGGCAGACCAGTAGATTGGAAGTTACCACCAAAAGAGTTTTATGATGCACTAGGATTTGATGGAATGAAAGACCTTATGTATAGATTTTATGATGAGATTTATGATAGTGGCATAGCCAACTTCTTCCCACAAGATGAAGATGAATTTGAAAAAGTAAAAGAGAAAAATACAAAATTTTTCATAGAACTATGTGGTGGACCAAAAATCTACGATGAAGACACAGGAGGCACAGACCTAAACGAATATATGCTCAGAATTCATGATGAATTTTCCATATATGACAAGTCCAGATTTGAGTGGCTAGGATGTATGGAGACTGTATTGAGAGAGACACCAATAGACCAAAAGCTCAAAGATGAGTTCTGGGATTATCTGGAGAAATTCTCCAAGCTAACTGTAAATACATTTGCAGACGGAAGCACATATTACGCCACTACAGCAGTACAATAAATAAAACCACAAAAGGAACAAAAATGCCAAGAGTACCAGAAGATATAGGTTGCGACAACGAGGTCTGTATAGATTCACCAAAGTGTGAAAGAACAGTCATATACAAAGACAAAACAGCAAGAGAACTCAAAACTTTTGGTGGCACAGAAAAAAAGGGTTGTGGTAAGTTCATTCCCAAAAAAGAGAAATCATAACTATCACTTAAACCTCTTACACAAAAAAGCATTAAGTTGATTGGCAAACGCCTCTGCATCTTTGATACCAAAGGGTTTTGGACCTTTGGTAATCTCTCCTGCATCTCGAAGTTCTTGCATAAAATTCCTCATACTCAACAAAGGCTTTATATTATCCTCACTATACAGCTCTCCACGATGGTCTATAGCGTGAGCATCTTGACTGATAATCCTATCAGCCAAAGGAATATCAGCAGTAATAACCAAATCCCCCTCCTCCACCATCTCCACAATCTGATGGTCAGCCTCATCAGCTCCTTGTGACACCACAATATACTCAATACAACTAGAATTACCAATATGTATCTTCTTGTTCGCCAAGACATAAGTCTTGATTTGCAACCGTTCTATAGCTTTGTGTATAATAGGCTTTAGCAAATTGGGAAAGGCATCACCGTCTATGAATAGTTTCATTTGTTTTTTCCTTT
>DAOVZV010000229.1 GCA_030634925.1 Sulfurovum sp. | reverse complement strand
TCTAGTCCTTTGGTAGTCTCAAATATCGCTTGTTTGTATGCCTCGGCTGATATTGTAACTTCATCATCATACACTACACCGATACCACCACCTACATCAAAGAATTTAATATCTATCTTGATGGCTTTGAGTGAACGCACCAAGTCTGCTACTATCGCACACGACTCTCTGATAGGTTGTAGGTTTGTGAGTTGTGAGCCTATATGAAAGTGAATACCGATAGGGTTGAGATACTCTGATTTGTTGGCATATATGTACATTCTCTTTGCCATATCTATCTCTACACCAAACTTGTTTTCGTGTAGTCCTGTGGATATATATGGGTGAGTTTGTGGGTCGATATTTGGATTGACTCTGATAGATATTCTAGCCTCTTTGCCAAGCTCTTTGGCTACCATCTCGACTCTTTTCATCTCTGCTTCACTCTCTAGGTTGAGCAACAAAATATCATAATTAAGAGCGTCTCTTATCTCATCATCTCTCTTGCCTACACCTGAGAATATAATCTTGTATTTGGATACTCCTGCGTCTAATGCTCTTCTTACTTCACCGATGCTCACACAGTCAGCACCAGCTCCTAGTTTGGCTAGGTGTGCTATCACTGATAAGTTTGAATTGGCTTTTACTGCGTAGTTGATAAGTGACTTTTTGCCACCAAAGGCATCTTTGAGAGTAGTATATCTATTTTCTATATAATCAAAATCATATATATATAATGGAGTACCGTATTTTTCTGTTAAATCTTTATAATCTATGCTCATAATTGGTAGTATCCTCTTTTTAAGGTGATTTTATCCAAAAGTTGATTAAAAGAGAGAGATAGTATAATATTCTACAAAATAACCAAAGGTCAAACGATGTTGCAAAAAGTAAAAGATATAGCACTATCAAAAACAGCCAAAGTAGCGATAAATCAATATCTAAAAGCCTATGGAGAGATAGAAGAGATAACAATAGACTCCAAAGAGAAGAGTATAGAAGTCAAAGTCCTATTAGATGGTGAATATGATGCTTTTGTGATGAGTGTAGATAGATATGAGATACTACCTAAAGACAATATATATTTCATAAGACTAAACGGTATATATAGCTCTCGCAGATGGATGAATAGAGTATCTAGTAACTATCTTGAGGGTAGATTGTTTGAGATACCACCGAAGTATGCCACTATTGTCAAGAGTCTGCTTTAGAGTTCTTTTGGTATAATCTATTATATTTTTTAGGAGAGTGGTATGGATTATTTTGCAAAACGGATTATCCCTTGTTTGGATGTCAATAATGGAAGAGTCGTAAAGGGTGTCAATTTCGTAGGTTTGCGTGATGCAGGAGACCCAGTTGAGGTAGCAAAGAGATACAATATAGAAGGAGCTGATGAGATTACTTTTCTTGATATTGGAGCGACCCACGAGGGACGAGATACCATAGTAGATGTAGTCAAAAAAGTAGCACAAGAGGTATTTATCCCACTTACAGTAGGTGGAGGGATACGAGAACTAGCAGATATTTACAATCTACTCAATGTAGGATGTGACAAAGTAAGCATAAACTCATCAGCTATCAAAAGACCAGCTTTCATAGAAGAGGGAGCGAAGAGATTTGGCTCTCAATGTATAGTAGTAGCAATAGATGCCAAAAAAGTATCTGATGATAAATGGCATATATTTACCCATGGTGGACGCAATGATACAGGATTAGATGCGTTAGAATGGGCAAAAGAAGCTTATGATAGAGGAGCAGGTGAACTTCTGATTACATCTATGGATGCAGACGGCACAAAAGCAGGATTTGATAATACTCTCAATAGAAAGATAAGTGAAGTAGTAGATATTCCAATCATAGCAAGTGGTGGGGCAGGAACTATGAAACACATAGAAGAAGCATTTAGCATAGGTCAAGCAGATGCTGCGTTGGCTGCGTCCATATTTCACTTCAAAGAGATAGATATTATGGACTTAAAGAGGTATCTAAAATCTCAAAATATCCCAGTGAGACTATAATGTTTGTCTGTGCAGGAGAGAGTGAACAGTTTGACTTTGCCAAAGCTATAGGTATCGGTATGGTAGATACAGCTATCAACTTAACCAAACTATGTATATCAAGAAGACCAGAATTTATATTTTTCGTAGGCTCTGCAGGAAGCTACGGAGAGAAAAAGATATTTGACATCATAGAGTCAAAAACAGCCTCAAACATAGAAAATAGCTTTTGGAATGGAGGCTCATACACTCCAATAGACAATATAGTATCATCCATAGAAGACCCATCAAAAGAGATTATAATAAACTCCTCCAACTATATCACAACCGACTCCAAAATATCCAAACACTACCTATCCAAAAACATCCACCTAGAAAATATGGAGTACTATACTATAATCAAAGTAGCCAAATCATTTGGCATACCAGTAGCAGGAGCATTTATAGTCACCAACTACTGCAACAAAAATGCACATAGAGACTTTTTGTCAAATCACAAAGAAGCAATGGCTAGATTGAGTGCTTATATCAAGAGGTGATTGTTTATAGTTAAAAAGGAAAATAAAATGCCAACATACATAGACCCATTCACAGATTTTGGATTTAAGAGGATATTTGGAAGTGAAGAGTCCAAGCCACTTTTGATAAGCTTTTTAAATGATATTTTACCTATTACTGATAAGATAATATCAATTGAGTTCAATAAAAATGAGTATGCAGGAATGCTAAGAGAGGATAGAAAAGCTATATTTGACATCAACTGTACAGATGAGAAAAATAGTATCTTTGTAGTAGAACTCCAACGAGCTGAACAGAGGTATTTTCAAGATAGAGCGTTGTATTATACATCTTTTCCTATCCAAGAACAAGCCAATAGAGGTAAATGGAATTTTGAGCTTAAACCTATATATTTTATAGGAATTTTGAACTTTATAGTAGATGATTTTGATGATGACAATTATCTACACTATGGACAAATT
>DAOVZV010000313.1 GCA_030634925.1 Sulfurovum sp. | reverse complement strand
GTCATATCTTCACTATTGGCATTTAGAATAAGCGTACTCAATAGTATTATAATTATAGTTTTCATAGATAGCCTTATATAATTGGCATATCTGCTGGAAATTCATCACCATAGTCAATAGGAGGCAATCCACCAAAATCATCACTCTGCATCGGTATATCTTCACCTTCATACTCTATCTCAAAAGTAGGAGCAGTAGAAGCATCTACAAAACGAGTATAATTTTTCTGAAATACAAGATTGACTGTACCTGTAGGTCCATTTCTCTGTTTACCGATAATAATCTCTGCATCCTCTTCAGTTTTCTTCATAAATTCACTCTTGTACTCTTTGCCCTCTGCCTTGGCTTTCATCTCTCGCTCTTTCTCTTGGGCTTCACGATATACATCATCTCTATAGACAAACATTACTATATCTGCATCTTGTTCGATTGAGCCCGATTCTCTAAGGTCACTAAGCATAGGTCTCTTATTATCTCTACTTTCTACTCCCCGATTTAGCTGTGAGAGTGCTATGATAGGTATCTGTAACTCTCTTGCTAGTTGCTTGAGTCCTCTTGATATTTCTGATACCTCTTGTTGTCGTCCCTCTTTGCCCTCGCCACTCATCAGCTGTAGATAATCTATCACTGCCATAGATATTTCAGGATTTTGTGATTTTAGTTTACGAAGTTTACTTCTGACATGATGTATAGTAGCATATCCACCATCATCTACAAATAGCTTTTTGGTAGATAAATCTTGTGTAGCCACAGACAATTGACTCCACTGCTCATCTCTCAAATCACCCACTCTAAGAGCCTGAAGAGGTATAGAGGTCTTAGCTGATAGAAGTCTCAACATAAGCTGCTCTGCTGGCATCTCCAATGAGAAAAATGCAACCCCCTCATCCCGTTCTATCGCTTTGAGAGCCATATTTAGGACGAGGGCTGTATTATGAGTAACGGTCATATCTTCAAGTAAAAAAAGTCTATTTTTATCTATCTCAAAGCCATAATAGTCATCTACTTTGTCATATTCTACTTTTATTCCTGTATGTAGATGTGTTCTATTTGAACAAGACTCTCTAGCCTTTTTTCTCTCTATCTTTGTAGGGATAGTATTCAAGTCACCTACTATACGAACACGATATACTTCACAACTATATCCTATTGATTTGATAGAGGCTATTTTGCTATTGAAAGAGCATCTAAAGCCTAAGCTATCTGCCAAAAATTTTATATCTTGTGCCAATGATTTATTTTTTTGAGTTATTTCCATTATATGAAATTCATCATCATAATATCCATCACTATCCAAAAGTCCTGCTAATAGTTCTAATCGTTTTTTTCTACTATTAATCAAATATTTTTTAGGAATATGTTTATTTTCTATAAGGTTTTCGTCTCTCAATCTTGCTTGTAGAGACTCTTTGAGATTTTTCTTCTCTCCCTCTTTTTGAATATTAGTTATACCATACATAGCACATTTACCATCAGCTTTATAACAATGTACTCTCTTGCCTAACTTTTGAGCATATTCATTTAGATACTCTACTACCTCTTCATCTTCTGTAGCTATACGAATATCAGAACTTCGTCCATCTCCTAGCCATAGACCTAAAAAATATGGTTCTATATCTAACTCTTTATCTTCAAACTCTACACCTACTTTATACCCCTTATAATTACTCTTGAACTTATCACTTTTATCCAAATAATCTGATAATTCTATATTGAGTATATCTCCGTGTTTGTGTACTCCTTCATTTCTTGAACGCTTTAGAGATAGTATATGAGACTTATTGACACGGTAGTCAATACCTCTATTTTGTCTTATCCAATACATCTCTTCTCTTCCACAAGCAACAGATAATACTTTGCGTGGAGTAGAGTCATCACCCATCAACTCTTCACCTACTTCTATATCTTCTACTTTTTTGAGGCTTCCATCAAACATAAGTATTTTTGTGCCTTTTCCTAGACATTTCCCCATCGCAGGACGAGCCGCGATTATGACCAAATCTCCTTTGCCAAAT
>DAOVZV010000105.1 GCA_030634925.1 Sulfurovum sp. | reverse complement strand
ATCCATATATCCCATATCACCAGTTAGTAGCCAACCATTGATGATAGTCTCATCTGTGGCTTCTGGACGGTTTAGGTAACCTTGCATTACATTGTCACCATATACGATGATGTCTCCTACCTCTCCTCTAGGGACTTCATTGAGGTCACTATCTACTACTTTCATCTCGTATCCATATAGTGCTGTACCTACAGAACCTGCTTTTTGGCGATTAAGTCTATTCATACATACAGCAGGACTAGATTCACTAAGTCCATATCCCTCTAGCAGTTTGGCTCTTTTAAATCTCTTTGCCATAGCGTCTAATGTTTTGGGCTGTAACGCTGCTGCACCTGATACAAACGCTCTAATACTATTGAACCACAAGAAATACCATGGTAGTTTGGCTTTGGATATGGCATTATATACGCTAGGTATCCCTATAAATATCGTCACTCTTTTGAGCAGAGTCTGTTTGAATACATTGGAAAACGGTTGTAATGATTTGATGATAACAATACTTGCACCTACATATAGAGGCATAAGTACAGCTATAGAAAATGTAAAAGAGTGGAACATAGGCAAAAATACAATAGTCTTGTCTTTGGGAGTGACATTTATGACTCGTTTTCCTGCTTCTGTATTTGATAGGACATTTTTGTTACTTAGCATTGCACCTTTTGGTTTGCCAGTAGTTCCTGATGTGTAGATGATGACTGCTGTATCTTCTAGTCCTCTGCTCGATGGAGATATAGACTTGTCTGATACAAATGCCTTTGATAATAGATGATGATTAGCACCTTCGACTATCTCGTCACCTTCCCATATTATGAACTCACATATACTACTAGCCCTACTAGAGTTGATGACCTTGTCATATACTTGTGATGCGATAAGTACAGACGCTCCACTATCTTCTAGTATATAATCTAGCTCCTCTTCTTTGAGGAATGTATTGATAGGTATGACAATAGCACCTAGTTTGGATATAGCAAATATACTATATATGAACTCTGCACTATTGCGTACAAACATCGCTACTTTGTCACCCTCTTTGACTCCCTTGTCTGCCAAGAAACCTGCCAAAGTATCTGCTTTATCTAGTATATCTTTGTATTTAATCTTCTCATCATCTATATATAATGCTACTTTGTTCCCTCTATTTTGTGCTTGTGCTTTTATAAACTGATAAAAAGTACTGTATTGATATGTCATAACCTAAATCTCCTTTTTTGTATTATCTACAGACTCAAAAACTATCTCTCCACCGACTATACTTACTATAATATCAAATGAGTCATCAAATATCACTATATCTGCGTCATACTCTACAAGTAGTTCACCTTTTTTGAGATTTAGCATCTTTGCTGGTATCTTTGTGACAGAGTTGATAGCCTCTATCGGACTCATAGAGGTATTGATAATCATATTTCGTACAGCTTGGTTCATCTGTAGAACAGAACCTGCAATAGTACCATCTATGAGAGAAGCCTTGTCTCCACTTACAGATACCACTCTTCCTCCCAAATCATATATTCCACTCTTTAGACATCCTGCTCTGATACTATCTGTGATTAAAACTAGTTTGTCTTTTTTTATCTTGTGTATTAGATTGAGTGTAGATGGATGTATATGAACCAAATCTGCTATCACATCACAGCTAATATCACTATCAAATACAGCTCCAACTATAGATGGGTCTCTATGGTGATAACTATTCATCGCATTAAATAGATGAGTAGCGTGAGATATACCATATCCAAAGCTATCTTTTGCCTCTTTGTATGAAGCGTCAGAGTGTCCTATGCTCAATATTATATCGGGATAGTTCTCTTTTATATTTTGGATTAGTGCTTTGTTTTGTGCTATCTCTGGAGCGATAGTTATCATCTTTATATCACCAAGATAGCCCTCTAGCATCTCCATATTTGCACTTTGGATATGTTTTATATCTTGTGCGCCATGCCTAGATGGATTGATAAATGGACCCTCAAGGTGGATACCCAATATATTTGCACCAGTTACATATTTGCCATACACTTGTACATTTATCAACGCTTTGTCTATATCTTCTGCCGACATCGTCATAGTAGTAGCCAAAAACGATGTAGTCCCACCACTCAATACAGACTTGGATATTGTCTCCAACGCTTTTGGCGAGGCATCCATCACATCAGCCCCATTACTTCCGTGAATATGCAAATCAATGAACCCAGCACTCACAAATGCTCCTTTGGCATCAATAACTAGCATTTCTCCTACATCAATATCTCTATCAATTATCCTAATCTGTCTATCAAAGCAGATGGTATAATTCTCTAATATCTCATCTTTATAAAATATCTTTGCGTTGATGATAGCTTTCATTTTACTTCTCCTATTTATACTAATCAAATGATACCGTAATCAAATAAATTGACAAACATATTATTTTAGAGATATTATGATAAAATCATATCCAAATTACTACAGATTTGATTATTTGCAGTAAAAATCATACAAAAGAGTAATAATGTACAAACATATTCTACACACGGTCAAGGTATTGGTGCTTTTTCCCATTTTATTTGTGGGAGTTTATGGTTCATCTATAGATGATGAGTCTGACCATCTACATAGTGGTCATGATTGGGAGATTGGTCTATCTTTGGGTTATGCCAATTTGGTTACAGAAAAAGAAGAGGGAATAAATTCTCATCTACATATCCTCAGACGATTAGGTGATGAGGGTTGGCAGAAATATATATCTTTGGGATTAGGTGCAGAGATTATAGTAACAGATGAACAACATTATGGATTGATGACGACTATTGCATTTCACCCTATAGAGGATTTGGTATTGGCTATCTCTCCTGGATTGGAGTTTTCAGACCATGGTACTGGTTGGGAGAGTAATTATGCTACACATATTGAGATGGCTTATACTTTTGATGTTTCAGAAGATTATCATCTAGGTCCAGTGATAGGTTACTCAAAGACCCAAGAGGCAGAACATTACACACTAGGAATACATATAGGTATTCCTCTATAGACGCAAGGGGTTTAAACCCCTTGCATAATCATAGCATCTGCTACTCTTTGGAAGCCCAAGATATTTGCACCTGATACAAAATCATCTCCCAAATCATATTTATCACATATAACTTTTATATCTTTATAAATATCTGACATAATCCCTTGAAGTCTCTTATCTACTTGCTTGAAAGATAGATATGTAAGTGAACTATTTTGTCCCATCTCTATTACAGATACTGCTACCCCACCTGCATTGGCTGCTTTTGCTGGACCAAATAGTACTTTGTTGGCTACAAATAAATCTACAGCATCAGGTCTTGTAGGCATATTTGCACCTTCTGATACTATCTTGACACCATTTGATATAAGTGCTTTTGCTCCTGCTTTGTCTAGTTCATTTTGTGTAGCACAAGGGAACGCTGCGTAACAAGGTATCTCCCATACATGACTAGAGTTATTTTTATAATCAGACTTTTTGACATAGATAGCTGTTTTACTCTCTGCCATATAGTTTTTGAGTGATACTCTCTGTTTGATTTTGAGTTTTTTCAAAAGAGCTAAATCTATACCATTTCTATCATATATAGTACCCTTTGAATCAGAACAAGTTACAGGTATCGCACCTTTGTCATATAGCTTTTCTATTGCGTGAATAGCCACATTACCACTACCACTAACTACACATACTTTGCCCTTTAGTGTCTCACCTTTGTCTTGTAGTAGCTTTTGGGTGAAATATATGAGTCCATAACCTGTAGCTTCATTTCTAGCTAGACTTCCACCTAGTGAGAGTGGCTTTGATGTTATGATACTATCGTTTGTATTGGTTAGCTTTTTGTATTGACCAAATAGGTATCCGACCTCTCTAGCTCCCACTCCTATATCTCCACCCAATATATCTATATCTTCGCCGATACTATGATAAAATGATGTCATAAAGGCTTGACAAAACTTCATCACCTCTTCATCACTTTTGCATTTTGGGTCAAAATCCGAACCACCTTTTGAGCCTCCAATATGAAGACCTGTAATGGCATTCTTGAATATCTGCTCAAATGCCAAAAACTTCAAAATATCAGGATTTACTGATGGATGAAATCTCACTCCACCCTTGTATGGACCAAGAGCGTTATTGAACTGTATTCTGTATCCATGATTGACTTGAATATTATTACTATCATCTAGCCACTCTATCTTGAAATATATAGAACGATTTGGGACTATCACTCTATCTATAATATTTTGGGTTGTATATTCGGGGTGTCTCTCTATCAAAGGTTTGATAGATACCAATACCTCTTCAAGTGCTTGGAAAAAATTTGTATCACTTTTGCAGTTACCAGCTTTAGCCTTTTTCATGGCTAATTCAATATAATCCATAAGTATCCTTTGTTATTTTAGTCTTGTTTTTGAAATATAAGCATCTCTAAATACTTTACGGTATGCAGGAAGTAACTTTTTTAATACTTTTTTATCTTTTGTAGGTATAGTATGTACGAAAGTTCTATTACGCTTTTTATATGTTTGGATTGTATCTCTTAGAGCTGGAGGTAGTTTTGATAATCCTCTTTCTAGGTTTTTACTGTATTTAAAGACAGCAACTCTTACGGTATAATTGGGAGAAGCAAGTAGCAATCCTGAAAGCAACAATATGGTAATTAGTGGACGAAACATAGTAGATACCTTTTTTAATGCTATTATAGTATAAAAATAGATATTTGTAAATGGTAAGTTTGAATTTGATTTGAGTGGTGACCCCACGGAGACTCGAACTCCGGTAACATGGATGAAAACCATGGATCCTAACCGCTAGACGATGGGGCCACTTCTGACTTGTGGATGGGATTATATAGATAATGTACTTAATTTTATCTTAAACTAGAGTATAATACAACAAAAAAGGAGATAATATGAGATTTAAGTCGATATTAGTACTAACTTTGATAGTTTTTTTGTTCAACGGGTGTCTTCCCAAGGAGTACAACAAGCAAAAATCAGCTCTAATTATATGGAAAACACCTAATTTTAGATATGCAGATATGGGGTTTATATATGAAAATGACAAGTCACTAAAGATAGAGATATATAGCAGTGGACAAAATACTATGACTCTAAATATATCCAATAGCCATATATGTATGAGCCTTTTGGAGTGTATGAGTCATGAAAAATTCAACTCAACCGTACTATCATCAATCTATCCAAAAGATACACTAGATAATATATTTAGAGGAAAAAAGATATTTGGAGGAGTAGGTAGTAACGGCTCGACACAAAAGATAAGCAAAGCAGGGGAATATAATATCAAATATCAGGTTTTCAATAATCAGATAATATTCCGTGATACAATCAACAATATATTGATAAAAATCAAAAAACAGTAACAAAGGCATAAAATGACAAAATTTGTAGGTGCTCATGTGAGTGCAAGTGGT
>DAOVZV010000141.1 GCA_030634925.1 Sulfurovum sp. | reverse complement strand
TAGAGAGACTTAACTCTGAGGCAGAATTTGTAAGTGAAAATGAAGAGGAAGCTTGGATTTGTGAAGTTTGTGGTCATGTACATTATGGTAAAAAAGCTTTAAAAGTTTGTCCAGTTTGTAAACATGGTCAAGAGTATCAATCAAGATTAAATTCTAAGAAGTAACTCAATTTATCATTATTTTCTTGCTATACTAATCTATAGCTACAAACTCTACATCTAATTCATAGGCTCTATTTCCTTTGTGTTTCCCAAATCCTGTTTGTTGTAATTGTCTTAGATATGCTATTAGACCTCTATTGAACTCATAATTACCTGATGGTCTCTTTAGTCTAAATCTAAACTTACCATTTGGTTCTACTCTTATCCATACCATCGCTCTCTCTCCTGCAAAATCAGTCTGTGCAGGCCAATCCCTCAAACTCCTCTCTACTTTAGCAAAATAGGCTTTTTTGATACCTTCGTCTCTTGATGAACTCTTTGGTTTGTAGTCTCCAAATAGACTATTTATATCATTTTGTTTTGTTGGTTTCTTTGTTTTGACATTGTCAAAAAGTTCTTTTGTAGTATTCTTCTTTTTAGATGGTTTATTTTGGCTTTTAACTCTTTTGACTACTTTTTTAATTGGTTTCTTTTTAGAAGTTGTTTTTTTAACTACTTTTTCTTTGATTATTTTTTTGGTTTTTACTTTTTTTGGTGTAGTTTTTTTGGCTATAGTTTTTTTAGTGATAGGTTTTTTGATTACCTTTTTGACCACTTTTTTGACTACTTTTTTTGGCTTTATTTGTTTGGGAAGAGTTGGTTTTATTATCTCTTTTTTGATTATTTTTTTCTCTTTTGGAGGTGGACTAGCTAGAAATACTTCTATAGAAGTCTCTTTTTTATCTACAAAGTGTAATGATTTATCTTTCATTTTGGTATTGAAATAATAGACTAATAGAGATAAAAATAGAAAATATATACCAACAGAAAATACTCCTGATATAAAAGTAATCAATACTTGTATCATAGTGTTATGAGAGATACCCTCTCAAATCCTGCTGATTTGACACTCTTTAGTAGATACATTACATTTTTGTACTTTAGATTTTCATCTGCTCTGATATATACTTCTGATTGCTTGTCAAATTTGCTATATTTATTGGTAAAATCATCTGCAAATGTATCTATAGTATATGTATCTTTATCTAGGTAAATTTTGCCATTTTTATCCATACGGATAGTAAGATTTTTGGATTTTTCTACTTTTTGAGTCTTAGAACCTTGTGGTAATGCTATCGCTTCTTGAAATGTCACAGTAGGAGCTGTGACCATAAGTATAGCCATAAGTACGAGCATTACATCTACTAGAGGTGTGATATTTAAGTCTGGATTATCATCCCAACTATACATATCTAGGCACTATTTGATTGAGATAATATTACCTCTGATTGAGAAGACAGTAGAGAACTAAGCTCATAAGCTTTTCGTTTGAGTATGAGGTGAAATGAGTATGCAAATATAGCTACCCAAATACCAGTAGCTGTAGCGATAAGTGCTTCTGATATGGCAGGGGCTACAACTGATAGTGATGCACTAGATTGTGTGCCTAGCTTGGAGAAAGTCTCTAATATACCAATAACTGTACCAAAAAGACCAATAAATGGAGATGTCGAAGCTATAATAGATAACCATGTAAGACCTTTGGTAGATACTCTAATAGCATCAGATGATGCTGCTTCTAGTATTGCTTTGTTTGGTCTATGCACACGAGATAGATAAGTAAAAATAAGTGAAGATTTTGACACTGATTTTGACTGACCTGTATATAGTGCTTTTAGTGATTGTGCTTCTGCTGTAATGCGTGTTTCTAATATATAGTATCTATTGAGAAATATCCAAAATGTAACTATAAAATATACTGATAACAAAAGTAGTACAAATATTGTAATTGCACTACTTTCAAATAGATAAGCTCCGAGAGTCTCCAAACTAGAAAGACTTTCCGATTTGCTCTACTTTGCTAACTGCTGACGCGATAGCTGTATTTGAGGCTTCTGTACTTTTGAGTAATGCTTTTGCATCTTCTAATGCTTTTGCCAAATCACTATCATCTCCAGATAATGCTACTGCACCATCTACGATACAAGTAGTTTTTTCCTCTTCTACTTTGACATATCCAGAGTTGATAGCCACTGCTACCTCACTGCCATCTGCCTTGTAGATTACGATTACACCTGTATCAAGTAGAGATAGTATAGTTGCATGTCCACTTAGGACTCCAAACTCACCCTCACTACCTGGAAGTGTTACCTGTTTTACTTTGTCATCGAAAATCACACCATCTGGTGTGACTATCTCTAGCTTCATAAGTTCCATAATAATCCTTTAAGATTTTGCTTATTTAGCGTTTATCTTATCATTTTTAGCGATAGCTTCAGCTACATTTCCTACCATATAGAAAGCAGCCTCATTCATATCATCATATTTACCTTCGAGAAGACCTTTAACTCCTTCGATAGTATCTTCAAGAGTAACATAAACACCTGGGCTTCCTGTAAATACTTCAGCAACATGGAAAGGTTGAGATAGATATTTTTCTATCTTTCTAGCTCTTTCAACAACAAGTTTGTCATCTTCACTAAGCTCATCCATACCAAGAATAGCAATAATATCTTGCAAGTCTTTATATTTTTGAAGTATCTGCTGTACACCACGAGCTAGATTATAATGCTCTTCACCAACTATTTGTGGGTCAAGCATTCTTGAAGTAGAATCAAGAGGATCAACAGCTGGGTATATACCTTTTTCTGCGATTGAACGGTTAAGTACAGTCGTTGCATCCAAGTGAGCAAATACAGAAGCAGGAGCAGGGTCAGTCAAGTCATCTGCTGGAACATATACAGCTTGAACAGAAGTAATTGAACCTTTTGTTGTAGATGTAATTCTCTCTTGTAATGCACCCATTTCTCTTGCAAGTGTTGGTTGGTAACCAACTGCTGATGGAATACGACCAAGAAGTGCAGACATCTCTGAACCTGATTGAGCAAATCTAAAGATATTATCAATAAACATCAATACATCAAGACCCATCTCATCTCTAAAGTACTCAGCCATAGTAAGACCAGTAAGAGCAATACGATTTCTAGCTCCTGGAGGCTCACTCATTTGACCATAACAGAGTGCAACTTTGTCCAATACATTGGACTCTTTCATCTCATAATAAAGGTCATTTCCTTCTCTTGTTCTCTCACCAACACCAGCAAATACAGAGAAACCTGAATGCTTAAGTGCAACATTGTTGATAAGCTCCATAATAATAACTGTTTTACCAACACCAGCACCACCAAATAGTCCTACTTTACCACCTTTTGAATAAGGAGCTAGTAAATCTACAACTTTGATACCAGTTTCAAAAACTTCTGTTTTTGTACTTTGCTCTTCAAATGCAGGTGGGTCTCTGTGAATAGACCAATACTCTTTTGCATTAACTTCACCATTGTCATCAATAGCTTCACCAATTACATTGAATATACGACCTAGAACTTCTTCACCAACAGGAACTTTGATTGAATCACCAGTGGCTTTTACTTCTTGACCACGAACAACACCCTCACTCATATCCATAGCAATAGTTCTTACTCTATTATCACCTAGTTGTGCTGCTACTTCCAAAATCAATTTTTGTTCTTTACCATCGACTGTGAATGTTGTCTCTAACGCTTCATTAATCTCTGGTAAGTAATCTGTAAAATCCACATCTAAAACGGGACCTAAGACTTGTACTATTTTACCTGTCATACCTTCTCCTAAATTATTTCATTGATTCAACACCACTGATAATCTCGATGAGTTCAGTAGTGATGGCTTCTTGTCTTGCTTTGTTATACTTTACAGTAAGAGCTTTTACCATATCTTTTGCATTGTTAGTCGCAGCATCCATCGCCTGCATTCTTGCACTGTGTTCAGCTGCAAGTGAGTCGATAAGTGCATAATACATTGTATATTCAACATATCTCTTGACCAATGCATCCAAAAGTGTATCATCATCATCAGGCTCTACTTCAAGCTCTGAAGTTGAAACACTATTTAGTTCCAAAGATGATGAATCAATTGGTAAAAGTTGATTTTCTCTAATCTCTTGAGTAATCATATTTACATAACCATTATTGACTAGAATGATTTTATCTGTTTCACCTTTGACATAAGAGTCAGCTATTTCAGATATAAATTCTGATGCTTTCTCAAAGTCTGGAGAAGCTGACAAACCTATTACTTCATCATTTAGCTCAACATTGTTGAACTTATAATAGTCGATACCTTTTCTACCCACAGCTCTTAGACGGACTTTTACATCATTTGCCTTGAACTCTGCAACCAATTGATTTACTCTTTTGATTGTTTGAGAGTTAAAACCACCACAAAGACCTTTGTCTGCTGTGATAAATACAATATCCACTTTTGATGGGTTTTCTATATTTTTGAAATATATATTATCCAATCCATCAACATTTGTATTTTGCATTTTTCCTGCAATCTCATTCAAGAGTTCAGTCAATTTCGCAGCATAGACTCTAGACTTTTTAGCTAGTTCTTCTGTTCTTTTCAGTT
>DAOVZV010000253.1 GCA_030634925.1 Sulfurovum sp. | reverse complement strand
TATCTCTGATGCTTTGATGGCTTGTTCTTCTCTTAGGGCGTGATTGGTTTGAGAGATACTTCGTAAATCATCTATACGAAAAAGCTGTAGTTTCTCCATGCCCATATCTTCTATATCTCTAGGGATTGCCATATCAAACCACAATCTATTTACATTTTCATTCTCTATAATATCTCTATTGATAATAGGCTCAGTAGCAGAAGTAGCAGAAAATAGCAGTCTATATTTATTGATATACTTAGGTAGTTTATCCATAGTATCATAGCTAACATCCTCACCCAAAGAGTTGGCTACTTTTGCCACCTTTTCTCTATCTCTACCCAACATCAACACATCACAACCCACACGAAGTAGATGCTTTGCAGCTAGTACACCCATCTCACCAGCACCTATTACAATACCAGTCATTCCTGTAATATTATCACCCAATAGATGATGGGCTTGTGCTACTGCTACAGAAGATATAGAGATAGGGTTTTGGGAGATATTGGTCACATTTCTGACCTCTGCTGCACACTTGATAGCATACGATAATATACGGTTTAGCTTTCGTCCTGCTGTGCCATTTTTGTATGATAACATAAAGGCATCTTTGACTTGACCAGTGATTTGAGACTCACCAACTACCAGAGACTCTAGTGATGAGACCACAGAAAATATATGATGAACAGCTTCCTCATCATCATATCTCTTGCCAGTAGCTTTGAGCTGATGAAAGTCTATATTACTCTTTTGGCTCATCAGACCCAATATACTATGATAACTAGAGAAATTATCTCTAGTAGCTAATACTATTTCCACTCTATTACAAGTAGATATAATAAAAGCCTCATGTATAAAGTCAAATGCCACAAGACTATCAATCATCTCTATCTTCTCTGCATCATTGGAAAATGCAAACTTCTCTCTCAATGCTTGTTCACAGTTTTTGTGTGAAAAACTCATCACTTGATAATACACTAGAAACTCCTATCTATCATATCTATTGCTATCTTGGATAATCCACTCTCACCTCTATCATTCATCAAAGATATAGCCTCTTCTATCAAGAGTTTTGCTTCACCATAACTCTGTTCTATCACTTGATGCTCACTCATCTTAGATTTAATCCAGTTCTGCTCATCTGTAGATAATTTTTTGGTGTGGAGTGATTTGAGTTTGGCTTTGTCTTCTTTATCTAGCTTCTCATATAGATAGATATATGGCAAGGTAGTCTTACCCTCTTCAAAATCATGCAAAGCTGGTTTGCCTAGAGTAGTGCTATCTGCTGTAATATCCAAAATATCGTCTATCATCTGAAAAGCAATACCCAAGTTACAACCATAAGTCATATAAGGCTTTGGAGGTTTATTTGCCAACAACGCACCAGCCCCTGCACTAGCTTCCATAAGTGAAGCTGTCTTTTGATATATCATCTTTAGATATATATCTCTATCTATATTAAATGCCTTTGACAAAGATACATCTTTGAGTTCGCCTAGGCTAAGTTGAATAACTGCATTAGAGACCATCTTTGATACTTCAAGAGAGATATTATTTAACTCCAAAAAGCCTTTGGAATACAATATATCACCCAACATAATAGCAGTTTTATCACCATATATCGCATTGATAGATGGCTTAGAACGACGAGTATAAGCATCATCAATCACATCATCATGCAATAGACTAGCTGTATGTATCATCTCAACGACACCAGCTGTTTTGATAGCACTTAGAGAGTTACCTGCTATTTTGAGTATCAATTTTGCTCTAAGTCTCTTGCCAAATGGAAGCTGATTATATAGACTCATAACCTCAGCATCATCTAGTTCGATGATAAACTGCTCTATCTTTCTCTCTACTGCACTTATCACCTCAACACTTCCTATTCACATTGAGTAACGATATTTGCTACCAAATCCATAAAAACAGTAGCTGTTCTATCATCTACATCTTTATCTATGACCAAAGCTCTTATCTGCTTCTCGTGTTCATCTTCCAATCCTCGCTCCTCTAGCATCTTCTCAGCAACTGCTAATCGGCGAAACATCTTCTCTAACTCTTGTTCTACTATATTTTGATTTGCTGTATTAGCAATACCAAAATAACTAGACTGTGGTGAACGACTCAAGAAGTCATCATTATCATCATCAAACATATTCATAACGGTTTCCTATATTAAACTATTCTTATAAAAGTCAATTATTATATCCAAAAGAGATTAATAGATGATGTATTATAGAACTATCTAAAAAGAAAATAAATATCTTATCCCCTTACTCTCAAATTCCTCTCTTCCTCTTGACTCTTATACAACTTCGCACACCCAATAGAAAGCTCTCTTACTTTCAAAATATAATTTTGTCTTTGTGCTTGTGAGATAGCCTTTCTAGCATCAAGGACATTAAAGGCATGAGAAGCCACCATACATTGGTCATAAGCAGGAAGTGGTAAGCCCTTTTCTATACAAAGTTTACACTCACTAGAAGCATCTTCAAAGTCTCTCAAAAGCTTCTCTACAGTAGCTACCTCAAAGTGATATTTAGAAAATTCATATTCACTTTCTTTGTGTACATCGGCGTAAGTCGTAACTTGTCCATCATGCTCATTCCACACAATATCAAAGACACTTTCCACACCTTGCAG
>DAOVZV010000026.1 GCA_030634925.1 Sulfurovum sp. | reverse complement strand
TGTGATACCAACAAACTACTAGACTACAACCACACAGGATACAAAGTCCAAAAAGAGATAGACAAAGAGATAGGAATAAGTGGAGAAGAGTACGAAATGCTAATAGGATTTAACCCCTCCAACCTAGAAAATATACTAAAAATATCCAAAGACACCAATACACCAATCACAATATTTGCCAAAATAGAAAAAAATAACCACAGATTTGAGTGTGCTAGTCACCACTTTGTAGATTGATATAGCCAAAACAGAGTAAAATCGTGTTATCATTGGTCATATTACACACAAAGGATAAACAATGACACTTCTATACATAGTAGCAATTATCGCCATAGTATTAATACTTTTCAAACTCAAACCAAAACCCATAGAAGATACAGATAGAACAACAAGTATCATTCACACCCACACAGACGACAAAGCCATTATAGAAGAGATAAAAAAAGGCAACAAAATAAATGCCATAAAACTATATAGAGAGCTACATAGTGTAGGACTCAAAGAGGCAAAAGAAGCTGTTGATAAATTGATTGAGGATTTTGAGGGTAGAAACTAGAAGTTGGCAAAAGCCTTACTCCTATAGTCTAATTCTTTCATATTCTTCTGAGCTATTGCCATCTGATGGTATATACATATATCCATCTTGATTGTATTCATAGAGAGTATTATTGAGAGGTTTTTCTATCTTTTTTTCTACTTCTACTATTGCTTCTTTAATAACCTTTTCAACTACTTTTACTTCTTCTATGACTTTTGTGACAACTTTCTCAACGACTTCCTCTACAACCTTTTTGACTTCTAGTTTTACATCTGGTCTTGTGGGGTCTATCTCTGGATTGTATATCCATTTTGGAGGATTTAGATAGTTTGGAGTGATAGTATTTTTGGGTATTTTACCAAGTGGTGTAATGTAGTTTGGAGTAGGATTGTGTACTCTTATATCTTCTCTTGAACCAGTGGTAGAACCAGCTGATTGGTCCATTGCAGAGAATACTTTTACATCGCTTATATCATCTATACCCATCGCTTTCAAATCACCTTTGACTGAGTGGCATATTACACAGAAGTTTTGTATAGTTTTACCATTGTCTGTATCTACTCTAAGATACATAAAATTATCATTGGATGGATGGGCTTCATGACAAGATATGCAGTCCATTCTTCCATCATTTAGCATACTTTCTGGAACATCTGCTATTTTTTTGTTTGGTATCATACCTATAGGGTGAGTGATATGCAGATGTATTGGACGAACTCCTGCTCCACCAAACTTTTCTAATTGATGACATCCCAAACATCTACTTGCTACAAGTCCATCAAGTGACTTTCCCGTCCTTGGATTTATAGCAGAATTGTAAGTATTTTTGACAGCAAATGCCTTATTTCCCATAGCAAAATGTGCACTATGACATCCTAGACATGTAATGTCATCATGTGCACCTTTTGCCAATATGGCTACGGTGATTATCAATAAACTAGCTATTATTCTAATTAATTTCACAACTTTCCTTTTTATGGTTTAAATATTTGGATACTCTCTATATCTTTTTTCTTTTTTTCTCTCTTTTTCCCTTTGATTGAGTGACATACTAGACAAGAGTTATCTATATTTTTCCCTTTATCTGTTTCGACTTGAAGATACATAAAATTTTTGTTTGCTGTATCCATATTATGGCATGATATACAATCTAGCTTCCCTTTGTTCAATAGGCTCTCTGGTACATCCGCTATCCTCGGATTGGGTATCATACCGATAGGATGAGAAGTACTAAGATGAACTGGTTTAATTCCAATACCACCAAACTGTTCTATCTGATGACAACTTAGACATTTTGAGGCAGTTAGGTCTCTTAGAGAGTCACCATTACGAGGATTGGTGAGCTTAGTATCTTTGATAGTAAAATACTTTGTATTCATAGCAAAGTGTGCACCATGACACTCCAAACAAACCATTGGGTCGGTTATGCCTTTTGCTAGGTTTAGGTTAGTAAAGATTAATATAGTAGATATTATTTTGAGGATTTTCATAGATTTCCTTTGGACGAAGAGACCTCCTAATAATAGGAGGTTGTATAGCTACTTAGTATAAAGCTGTTTAGCCTTTTGTACATGAAATTTGAGTCCTATTTCATCTTCATTACAACCTAAAGATAGAGCTACCATTTGAGGCATATGTAGTACAGGAAGTTCTACATCTCTACCCATAACTTTGCCCAAGTTATCTTGGTATGTATCCATTTTGAGGTGACAAAGAGGACAAGGAGTTACCATAATATCAGCATTATTATCAATAGCATCTACCATAGCATTACCTGCTAGAAGTTCAGATGTATGAGTAGCTTGAAGCTCTACATGGAAACCACAACACTTATTTTTGTGTGTATAGTTTACAGGATTACCCTCTAGTGACTCGATTAGCTGGTCTAGTGAGGTTGGAGTATATGCGTTGTCTTTGTTGTGTAGTTCTGATGGTCTAATATTGTGACAACCATAAAATGGTGCAATATTGAGATGACTAAGAGGAGTAACTACTTTTTCTTTGATATTTTCAAGTCCATAATCGTCTATAAGAGCAAACAAGAAATGTTTTATCTCTGAAGTACCATTATACTTCAATCCCACAGATGCCAACTTCTTGTTTACTTTTGCTTTCAGTTCAGGGTCATTGTCTAATGCTCGTTTTGTCATAGCAGAATTGAGCTGACAAGTGTTACATATAGTAATCATTGGAAGACCTAGTTTCTCTGCATAACAGATATTTCTAGCATTTAGTACATGTGCCAAAAACTCATCAAAGTCTTGTAAGTGACTAGCTCCACAACAACTAGCTTCTTCGAGTATAGTAATCTCGATACCTAGTTTTTTTGCTACTGCTAGTGTAGAGGATAGCAACTCAGGTGTCGATTCCTTTGCTGTACATCCTGTATATAGTGCATAGTGTAATTTACTCATATTCTCTCCTTATAGCTTGTTTGTCATTGAAATATCAATGAGTTTTTGGATTTCTTCCAAATTTTTGGACTTTGGCATATTATCTACAAATGGAAGAGTATCAGTAAAGTGAATTTTACCAGCTTTTAGCATCTTCATCGCAGTCTTGATATGCTTGTGCATACCTAGATAACCCTCTGAGTATGTGACTATATCAGCCTCATCTAGTAATCCGTGTTTTCTGATACTTCTTACAAAGCCCTCTGCGTGACGAGTAGCTACATTACTTCTTGCTAGACCTTGTTCAAACTGCATATTATGAAGTTTGGTAATTTTCTCTATTGGATTTATATCTTTTGGACAAGCCTCGGCACATTCGAAACATTTGACACAGTCCCAAACACCTTGACCCATCTCTCCAACCATCTCTAGTCTCTCAACTCCAGCGTCATCTCTAGGGTCGATACTAAATCTATAAGCAGCCACAAAAGCAGCAGGACCAAAGAAGTCTTCATTGACCTCAAGTACAGGACAAGAGTAATGACAAGCTCCACACTGGATACATAAATCAGAATCCAAAAATTTGTCAAACTGCTCAATAGACATATTAGTCTCTTTTTCAGGTCTAGGCTCTACTACAGCTTCTACAAATGGTTTGACTGTAGCGTGTTTATCCCAAAAATCATTCTTGTCGATAATCATATCTTTGACAGCTCTCTTTTTGCTTTGAGGCTCTAGTGTAATATCATTATCAAACATATCAAGAAGCTCTATAGCATTTTGCTTACAAGCAAGAACTGCTTTACCATTTACTTTGATAGCACAAGCCCCACAGATACCATGTCTGCATGAACGACGATATGAGAAGCTACCATCATGTTCCCACTTGATTTTATTCATCAAATCAAGGACTAGTTCATCTTTGCCTACTTCCATCTCATAATGCTTATAGTATGGCAGATAATCAGTCTCTGCGTTAAATCTAAATGCTTTTATAGTTACTTTTCTAGTTTCACTTTTTGTTTTGCTCATCATAACCCCCTTAGTATGTTCTTTCCATTGGCTCAAACTTACCAATAACTACATCACCCCATTCTTGAGTGATATTTCTATCTTTGTCCATATAAGCGTAAGTATGTTTTAAGAAGTTCTCATCATCTCTTGTTGGGAAATCTTCTCTAAAGTGACCACCACGGCTCTCATTTCTATTCAATGCACCAACAACGATAAACTTGGAAAACTCTAACATGTGTCCTAGTTCCAACGCTTCTTGAAGGTCTGTATTAAATGTATTGGACTTATCATCTATACAGATATTTGCAAATTTTGCTTGGAGAGTATCTATCAGAGCTACTTGCTCTTCAAGTGACTCTTTGGTTCTAAATACACCTGCATTTTTGGTCATACCATCTTGAAGTTCTACTCTGATATTAGGAACACTCTCATTACCACCAGATGTTTTGAGTCTATTCATCTCTTCTATCATAGTATCAGCGTCACTTACAGAGGCTTTACGCAGAGATAGACCATCATCTAATGCTTTGAGCATATTTTCTCCAGCATGTCGTCCGAACAATAGAGCTTCAAGTACAGAGTTTGCACCTAGTCTATTAGCCCCATGAACTGATACACAGCTACACTCACCAGCAGCATAGAAACCTTCTACAAATTCTGTAGGTGATTTTCGTACTTGACAATTGATATTGGTAGGTATTCCACCCATTGAGTAGTGAGCAGTAGCAGAGATATGGATAGGCTCTTTCAGCATATCTTGACCTTGGAAAGCAATAGCAAGTTCTCTTAATTCTGGCAAACGAGTCAGGATAATCTCTGGGTCAAGGTGAGTAAGGTCGATATTAACTGATTGTCCATCTTTACCAACACCTCTACCTTGCCTAACCTCTTCCATAATAGCACGACTAACTACATCACGAGATGCCAACTCCATAGCATTTGGAGCATATTTAGTCATAAATCTCTCACCCTCGCTATTAAACAGTCTTCCACCTTCTCCTCTAGCAGCTTCAGAGATAAGTACACCACTTCCACCTAATCCAGACGGATGAAACTGTACAAACTCCATATCTTCTAGTGGTAGTCCGTGACGAGCTACTATAGATAGAGCATCTCCTGTATTTGCGTGTGCATTAGAGTTAAATCTATAAGCCCTACCATGTCCACCAGTAGCCAACATCACTACTTTTGCATTAAATATAGCAGGTTTTGAGTTTTTAATATCATAAGCTACAACACCTGATACTTTGTCATCTTCATATATAATATCACCTGCATACCACTCATCAAATACTTCGATACCTGCACGGTGTGCTTGTTCATATATAGTTTGTAATAGTGTAAGACCTGTTCTATCTTTGGCATAACATGCTCTAGGCTGAGATTGTCCACCAAAAGGACGAATAGCTATATCACCTTGTTCATCTCTGGAAAAAACAGCACCCATCTGCTCTGCCCATCTGATAGTCTCAGGTGCTTTAGTACACATAAGCTCTACACAATCTTGGTCTGCTAAATAATCAGAACCTTTGACTGTATCAAACTCATGAAGCTCCGTAGAATCATCTTTTCCCAACGCTGCATTGATACCACCTTGTGCTGCTCCAGAGTGACTTCTTAGAGGGTGTAGCTTTGTGATAACTGCCGTTTTTTTCCCTGCTTCTGTAAGCTCTTTCGCTGCTGCCAATCCAGCCAAACCAGAACCAACGATAACTGCGTCATATTCGTAGATTTTAACATCCATAGTGTATGTCCTTTTCCAATATAAATTGTCATTATTCTAGCATATGTTAGTTTAATATTAAGAAAAATTATATTAGATTAAGAGATAATTTGATGTAGTGTTACCCTTTTATATCAAATTAAGTTTATTTGTAAGTAGAGTGGGCTTTTATCCTTTCAAAATCCTCTTAATAACCTCAGAACAGATGGTCAAGCCAAATGCTCCTGTGACTGCTACACATGAGCCTTTGTCTTTGCATTTATCCTCTTCTGGTGAGAATACTACTGTGAAGTTTCTATCAAATTTAGCTTTTTTTAGCTCGTTTCTGATTTTCCTAGCTAGTGCGTCTCCGTGGGTTTTCCATATTGAGGCTACTTCTATTTTGTTGGTATCATATCTCTTTGCCGAGCCTACTGACATTATGAGTTTTTTGTAACATTTTTTGGCTACTTCTATCTTGACTTTGGTAGTGTCTGCTGAATCTATGACTATATCATACGGTGAAAAATCAAAACTCGCTACCCATGCTATATCCATCTGTTGGGTAATGGTTTTGATATTGGGATATAGTTTGGCTAGGGTATCGACCTTGGACTCTCCTACGGCTTCTGCGCCTATTTGTCTGTTTTGGTTGGTCTCATCATATATATCATAATCTAGTATAGTAATGTTACTAACTCCTGAACGATATAGACAATCTAGGGCGTAAGAGCCTACTCCACCTATCCCTAATATAAGTATCTTGGCTTTGCTTAGTTTATCAAATCCATCTTCTCCAAAGAGTATTTTGCATCTATCAAATCTCATAGCCACTCTTCTAGTGCTTTTATATCATCATAAGATGTCATATCCAATTGGATAGGTGTAATTGATACAAATCTATCATTTATCGCTTGGAAGTCTGTGATATGTCCTTTGGTTGCTATCCACTCTAGTTTTGGTAGTCCTATCCAGTAGTATTCGAGTCCTCTAGGGTTGTGATGTACTTCTGCGTGAAATCCATAATGCTTTTTTCCTGCTCTTGTGACTTTGAAGCCTTTGCATTCATCTTTGGGAATAGGAGGAATATTGATATTTAGGAATTTTCTAGGAGGTAATGGGAAATCTCCTGCAAATATCTTCTCTACTAGCTTGACTATACTCTCTGCTGCCAACTCATATCCAAATTGGGTGATACTATCATTCTCATCTCTTATATATACTTGTGATATGGCAATGGCAGGGATGCCTTGAAGTACGGCTTCCATACCTGCTGATGCTGTACCTGAGTATGTAATATCTTCACCCATATTTGAGCCTATATTGATACCAGAAATTACAATATCAGGATTATTATTAAAAAGTTTGTTTAGAGCCAAAAAAATACAATCGCTAGGAGTTCCATCGTCTAGTTTATAAAATCTCTCTGATACTTCTATAAATCTCAACGGTTTTGTAAGTGTCAAAGAGTGTCCACATGCAGATTTCTCTATAGTTGGAGCGACTACGGTTACTTCTCCTAATGGTCTCAAAGCCTCTACAAGAGCCTCCAATCCTTTGGAGTCAAAACCATCATCGTTTGTCACTAAAATTTGCTTCATTTTTTACCTTTTATTCAATTACTATATTGTAGCATAAGTGACAATAAAGCTTATTGAGTATCATCAAGCTTATATGGATATAATATCCATTATCAAAAGGAAAGAAAATGCAAAAAGAACCAATGTTAAATACAACTTATCTCAAACTATCACAAGAGTTGGAGCAGTTGAAATCTGTAGAGAGAAATGCCATAGCAGAGGTGATAGACGAGGCAAGAGCTCAAGGTGACCTCAAAGAAAACGCAGAGTATCACGCAGCCAAAGAGAAACAGGGACTTATGGAAGCTAGGATAGCAGAACTCACAGATGTAGTAGGTAGAGCTCAGGTAGTAGAGCCATCTAGTTCTGCTCATGAGAGAGTTAGTTTTGGTTCTACTGTAGATATTACCAATCAAGATACAGATGAGGAGATTACCTATACTATAGTAGGTGGTCAAGAGTCTAATCCAAGTAAAGGATTTATCTCTATCCAATCACCAATGTCAAGAGTATTGATAGGCAAAGAGGAGGGTGATGAGGTATCATTAGTCTTGCCAACTGGCAAAAAGAAATTTGATATAGAAGCTGTATATTATAAAGAGATTGTATTAGATTAAGGAGAAGAGATGATAAGAGTAGGAGTAGTAGGAGCTAGTGGATATACGGGATTGGAGCTTATCAAAATGTTGATAAATCATCATGGTTTTAGGCTTACATATCTTGCTACCACACAAGGAGATACAACCATAGAAGCTATCCATCCATCTCTAGTAGATGTCATATCTATGAGCGTAGAAAAAGCAGATGTAGAAAGTGTAAGCCAAAACTGTGAATTGGTCTTTTTGGCACTTCCTCACAAAGCATCTATGGGATTTGCCAAAGGACTGCTAGACAAGGGTATCAAGGTAGTAGATTTGTCTGCTGATTATAGACTAGACCTTGATACTTATGAGTCTCACTATTGTCCTCATACAGACTCCGAGCATTTAGATGGTTCAGTGTATGCCTTGATAGAGTATTATAGAGAAGAACTCAAAAATACCAACCTTTCAGCAGGGCCGGGTTGTTATCCTACTGCTACGCTTTTGGGTATTTTGCCTTTTATCCCTTATATAGATGAGAATGCTCCACTATTTATAGATGCCAAATCAGGTGTAAGTGGAGCAGGTAAAAAGCTAAGTGAGTCAGCACATTTCGTCAATATAAATGACAATATATTTGCCTACAATCCACTCAAACACCGTCACGCTCCAGAGATAGCAGAGAAAATCAAAAAAATACACGGAGTAGATATAGAGGTCAATTTCGTGCCACATCTAATACCTGCTACTAGAGGTGAACTAGTATCTATATATGCCACACTCAAAGATAATATAGCAGATGATATAGACTTTGTAGAAATCCTAAAAGAACACTACAAAAACGATAGGTTTATTCGTATCAGAGAACAACCAGTAGATATCAAAAGCACAGCAGGGACGCACTTTTGCGATATTTTCGTACAGAGAAACAAAAAGGGATTATTTGTAAGTTCTGCTATAGATAATCTACTCCGAGGAGCTAGTTCTCAAGCATTGGTAAGTGCCAACTTGATGTGTGGATATGATGAGGGTATGGGAATACCTA
>DAOVZV010000114.1 GCA_030634925.1 Sulfurovum sp. | reverse complement strand
TTTTTGGGAGTCTGTTCTGCCATTACAGCACTTAGACTATTCATAAACTCATAATCCTCTTGGGTATATTTATGCTTCATCTTTTTTCCCTCTAAGAGCTTTGATTACGCTATCTCTGCTACCATCCATATAGACACTACCATCATTCATCACGATAACCCTCTTGCTATATTTGAGCAGTGATAGTTTTTGGGTAATTAGTATGACTGTTTTATCTACAAATGCCTTGCCCAAATTCTCCATTAGTTCAGTCTCACTCTGTTGGTCAAGTGCATTGGTTGGCTCATCAAATAGCATAAGTGGAGCATCTGAAATCAATGCCCTAGCGATACCGATACTCTGCCTCTGTCCTCCAGATACACCCTGCCCTCTCTCCAAAATCGGCATATTGTATCCCAATGGATGTCGTCTCACAAAAGCATCAACCCCACTCAAATATGCAGATGTCAAAAGCTCTTCATCACTAGCAGATGGAAAACGGTGCAATATATTCTCTTTGACCGTACCTCTAAAGAGTACTATATCTTGACTCACATATCCTATATACTTACGCAGTCTTGCAGGGTCTAATTGAGATATATCTATATCATCTATCAATATACTTCCCTCCGTTGGGTCATATAGTTTTAGGATGAGCTTTTCTATCGTACTCTTACCAGAACCCATCCTACCGATGATACTTACATTTTCTCCACTATTTATCACAAAAGATACATCTTTCAATGCTGGAACTTCTGTATCAGGATATGAAAATGTTACGCTCCTAAACTCAATCTTGCCCTTGAAGCTATCTCTCTCCAAAAAGTGCTGGTCTGACAATCTCTCCATAGGTTGTTGGGTGATACCATCTATCACATCAAACGCAGATTTGGCATCACTATAATTAGTAAGCAAAGATGCCATCTGTCCCATGGGTGCAACTGTCCTAGATGAGAGTATCACAATACCGATAAGCCCACCCATAGTAAGCTCCAATTCACCTATCAAAAATACACCAGCAATGACGATAAACACAGTATTTAGCTGTACCAAAAATCCTGTAACCGTAGGCACAGAAGATGATAATAGCTTGGAGTGTAAACTCTTTTGTGCTATCTCTCCTACACTATCTTCCCATCTCCACTGCATCTGACCAGACATATCTTGGGTCTTGATTGTCTCTATGCTATTGAGAGACTCTATCAATATACCATTTTTACGAGCAGACGCAGCATTTGTCTCTTCTATGCTTCTCTCTAATGGCTTACGGATAAACATCGCATATATTAGTATCAATATCATCATCACAATAGGTATAAAGACTATCATTCCACCGATATAATATATCACCAACAAAAATATAATAGAAAACGGCAAATCAATCAATACAACCATAGTAGAGTTGGTCAAAAATGAACGAATAGCATCAAAATCTTTGATATTACTAGCAAAAGAACCCACCGATTGAGGATGATGAGCCAATTTCAAATCCATAACTTTCTCAAATATAATAGAAGACATCACTACATCACTCTTTTTAGCAGCCACCTCTAGCAGTCTTGACCTCAAAAACTTTAGCGTTGCATCTATTATATAAACAGTAATTACACCCAAGGCAAAAACCATTAGAGTCTCTGTGGCATTATTGGGAATTACTCTATCATATACACTCATAGTAAATAGAGGAGATGCCAAGACAAATAGATTGACCAACAAAGATGCCACAAGTACATCTTTGTATATAGGCCACGATAGCTTTAGTGTATCCCAAAACCAATGCTTAGTATGTTCTTTGTGAGCAAATTTATTCTGTTCACTCTTGGTTATATCCTTTTTGAGCAAAAAAGCATAACCTAGATACGACTCATTGAGACTCTCTATAGATATCCACTCTTCTAGTGCATCATCTCCTGCGTATATCACCTTTACACTTTCATTGTCCTCACTAAATGACTCCAATATACATGTCTCATTGTGTTTGAGTAGAAGTATGATAGGCAGATGAAGTTCTAATATAGATTCCAAATCTCTTTTGACCAAAGTACTACGATACCCTGCTCTCTTGGCAGACCTAGTAAATAGAATATTTGCTTGTGAAAATGACAATAAATCAGGAGAATCACTATCAGGTTCAACAGGCAATCCTGCCATCAATGCCTCGATAGATATAGCTTTGGAGTATCTTGAAGTAAAAAGTTGTAGAGTCTCGAGCAGTACTTTTGAGCGAATTGTTTTCAAATATTATCTCTTTGTTTTGATTATTAAAAATTAAGACGCGTAGGGTGGATTTATCCACCATTTATTATAACTATGGTGGATAAATCCACCCTACAAAATTCTTAATTCATTGGATTTCAATTTACCTAACGATTATCTATCAATCTAGCTTCTATCCTACGGTTTTTGCGATATGCCTCTTTGTTTGAGCGTCTATCTAGTGGTTGAGTATATCCTTTTCCACTGGTTCTAAGTTGTCTAGGATTGACTCCCAATGACACTAGCATCTTTTTTGTAGCATTTGCTCTTCTTTTTGATAGCTTGATATTGTAATTATACGAAGCTTGTTTGTCCGTATGTCCAATTATCATAGCACTATAATCAGGGTTATCTTTGAGAAATCTAGCGAAACTATGTACTCTTTTTTTGTAGTACGAACGGATGATAGATGAGTCTAATTTAAACTTGATATGCAGATTGATATTTGCATTGAGATACAACGCTATATCCACACGATTGTTCAGAGCCAAACCCTCAGCAGATGCTTCTGTAGATAGCTTGTCTCTGCTTAGTCTATTTTCTGTATAGATAGAAGATTGGTGTACTCTATTGCCTTTTAGTACATCATACACTGTACGAATACGACTATTTGCTAGAGATACACTCTCCTCTTCACTCATATCTTCTCCACCCATTCTCTGCCAAAAAGCACTCCAAGAGTCTCTTTTTATCTCATGAGATTTACTTAGATGACTAGATGTATGACCCAATAGACTTATATAATATGAGCTTCTATCTTTGGTATTAATCAGACTTACAATATCATCCAATCTTCTCTTGGATGCCGAAGTCATACTTTTGCCATCGAACAATATAGGAGCAAATCTCAATATCTGTCTATGAGTACCACCTTTCAATCTACTAGCTTTTATCTTGTTTGGAATACCTGTATCTACTACTGTTTTGATACCTTTCATCTTTTGGATATAATCATCCTCATATATAGAATCAGACCACCCAAAAGTAGCTCCCATCAAAACCAATACCAATAATAATTTATTTCTCATTAGAGTCTCTCCCCTGAGTGTGATACACTTACTTTTTTTCTGCTATTTGACGAGCTGTCTCTTGTATCAACAATTCTATCCCTATCCTTGTCTCTAACCATAGGCAAAGTATCTCTATGAGCTGGGTCAGCTTTCATAGCATCTACTATATCACCATAAGAACCATCTTCATGTGCATAGTTTGTACCAATACCCATTCCCACTTTGGCATAATATACTTTCTCTTCACCCAATATAGATACGATACTCAATCCAATAGAGTCCATAATCCTATATTTGGCGATGAGTAGATTGTGATTGGCTGTGATAATTTCATCATTTGAGCGTTTGAGGTCATTCTCAGCAGAGATAAGGTCTAGCATAGACCTAGCACCAAGTTCATACTCTTTGGTATAAAAGTTCAAAGTCTCCATACTATGCTTTTTGTAATCTCTCAAAAAAGGCATCTGCTCCTTTGCCAATAGATACGCACCCCATGATAAATCCACATTCTCTATCACTTGTCGTCTCAAATCATTGACCACAGATACCTCTTGTCCTAGTTTACTTAGCTTAATCCTCCGTGTAGCCTCATCAGCTCCACCATTGTATAAATTATAGCTAACTACTAGCATAGCTTGAAGACGGTCATCATCTTGTGCATAAGTACTATAGTTTTTGTTGTAGCTTTGGCTAATCTCCAAATCTACCTTTGGCAAAAACGCAGCCCTACTCTCTCTATACAAAGCCTCTTCACCTTTGATATTGTACTTACCAACTACCAAAGATGGATTATACTCTAGTGCATAAACTTCTGCTTTTTTCTGACTTGATGGCAGTTTACTACCAAACTTTACTTTTTTCAATTTATTGAAGTTTACATTTCTACCCACAACTTTTCGGAAGTTATATTTAGCATTTCTAAGTCTATTTTGTTGAACCATCATATTTGATTTTGCCAAAGACAAAGAAGCATGTATCTTACTAACCTCAGACATCGTATTGATACCTGCTTTATAGGCTTTCTTGACCTTGTTATATATCTCTTGATTGTTACTTACATTGACCTTTGCATTCTTCAAAAGTGCGATATTCTTTTGTACTTCCACATACACAGTAGCTACTTGTAATGCCACATCATTTGCCTTTTCCAAATAGCTATAAGCAGCTGCTAGTGTACGCATCTTCTGATAAGTCACCTGCTCATGAGTAGAAAAACCATTAAATATATTCTGTCGTAGAGTTAGAGAGTTTTGAAATATATCATAACTATCCTCCAACACTTGGTCATTTAGCTTTCCAACCTGCTTGTATCCAGAAGATAGTTTCAAATCTAGCGTAGGATAATACCCAGCCTCAGCATACTCTATAGTAGCCCTACTCCCCCGATAGTTTTTCAATCTCTCTATCACCGTAGGTGAAGTATCTAGCGTACTTATTACAATATCTTTCAATGTCTCTGCATATATGTTTATACTACCAAACATCAATGCAAAAATCAGACCTATTCTCATCTTCATATAACTATCTTCCTTTTATTTAACTTTGCTATGCCCTAATTCACGCACTCTAGTCCTCATATCTCTCTGCTTAAAAGTTTTTATACTAAAAAGAAAAATAAATAGAGTGCATGTATTAAGGCATACTAACCCCAATTAGTCTCAAAGTAAAACTCTAAGACTAATATACCAAACTTTTATTAACCGTTTATATCACTACTGGCACATTTTCATCCACTGTTACTGCTACAGTAGGGTCATTTGCACTTATATCCTCCTTGCTATCTATATCGACACTTCCCTCACCAGTGATAACTACCGTAGCACCCTCACTGTTTTCATAGCTACTATCACCTATTTGTGACCAGATACTATCATCATCTGTAAGTGTTATCACATCTCCATCATCTGTATCTATCACAAGTGTACCACTATCATCACCCATATCTAGCACATCAGATAGACTTAGAGTAATATCATCAGCCTTGCCATTATCAGACAAGTCCATCATACCACTAAAGACAATAAACTCAACATAATACATACCAACCTAAAAAGCGCTCTAGTTAATACC
>DAOVZV010000118.1 GCA_030634925.1 Sulfurovum sp. | reverse complement strand
TCTTCTTTAACTATTTTTTCAACTATTTCCTCTGGAGGTGTCTCTATCTCTTTTGTCTCTTCTTTGGGAGTCTCTATAGCTTGTACAGGTATTGGGACTACTACTTGTGATACCTCAACACCACGAAGCTCTTGTTCTAATCCTCTTATCATATTGTCTATATCTTGTATCTCCAATGCTTCTTTCATCTTGAATAATGCCAATGATAATACAAATTCACCATCACTTCCTAGTGCCAATAGTCCTTTGGAGTCTGCTATCACTCTGAAAAATCTCTCTATAATTAGAGGGCTTAGAGTATTATCTTTGCTATATAATAGTAGCTCTTTTAGATATAGTGTAAGCTCATCAAGTATCATCTCTGCTTCATAATCTACTGCCATCTTGATAAACTCTAGTATCTTTGGAGTATCTTTGGCTATTATATCAGCTATCAATGCTTCAAGATGAGTAGGTTCTATAATTCCTAGCATTCCAGTCACTGTAGATATATCGACGAAGTTTTTGGAATATACTATAGCTTGGTCAAGTAGTGTCAAAGAGTCTCTCAAACTACCAGCTCCTGACCTTGCTATGATGTCTAGTGCTTCTACCTCATATCCTACATTTTCTAATTCCAAAATATGCTCTAGGTGTTTGAGTACTAGGTTTTGTGGTATCTTTTTGAACCTAAAGTGTTGAGTCCTAGATAATATAGTAGCAGGAAGTTTCAATGGGTCAGTTGTAGCCAAAATAAACTTCACAAAGCTAGGAGGCTCTTCTAGTGTTTTGAGTAGTGCATTAAATGCTTGTGGAGTTAGCATATGGACTTCATCTATTATAAATATCTTGTATCTAGCAGAAGATGGCTTATATTTGGTATGTTCTATGAGGTCTTTGATGTCATCTATACCACGATTGGATGCTGCATCCATCTCTATTATGTCCATATGCCTACCCTCAATAGCCATCATACAGTCTCCACAAACTCCACAAGGATGAGAAGTAGCACCTCTCTCACATAGCAAAGCTTTGGCAAATATACGAGCTGTAGAGGTCTTACCACTTCCCCTAAGTCCAGAAAAGAGGTAAGCGTGAGATAATCTATCTCCATCTAGTGCCAAAGAGAGTGTTTGGGATACAGACTCTTGACCTATCAAGTCATCAAAAGAGGCAGGGCGATATTTTCGAGCTAATGCTAAAGACAAAAAGACTCCTTGGTTTTATTGTTATTATTGTAGTCAAAATTTACTTTTGATTGGTATAAATTAGCTTGAAATTAGAAAAAAGAGAAGCTACTTTTGGTAAGTTTGTCATACTGTATTTTAGCTCTAGCTACTCCTCTATCCATAGATAACTTATATAATTTGATAGCATATTTTTTATTTTGCTTTACATATATGCCTAACTGATAAAATCTTGCCAAATCACATATCGCTTGGCTATGTCCACTCTGTGCCAATGAGACAAATATACCAAAAGATGCTGTATAGTTTGACTTGAATATCACACCTTTGTATAATTCTCTAGCCAATAGATAAGTTGGTGCATCCTCTTGTGTAGCTGATGATACTAGTATTAGTTGTCCTGCTTCTTCATATCTTTTGGTATTTATTAGATTTATTGTATATGTCATCATCTCATCTAGCATACTAGGACTATAGCCTTGGTTCATTATCTCTTTTATCCATGCCTTGACACTCTCATAATCTGTTTGGGTATCTTCTATTATTGGATACGACTCTTGCAAATTTACAAACTTTTGTATAATCTCTACTTCTTTTTTATATTCTATTTCATTATTCATAGATGCAAGTTTAGCAAAAATGACTTAATTCCAAATTTCTCATTAGATTAATCATTTAATTATTGTTACAGCTAAGTAGTGATATTATTATCCTTATACAAATATATAATAGAGGATTTTGATGTTAGATAACAAATTTAAAATAGTTTGTATAGAAGTAAGTGGTGGTGGCTATGAAGCTTTGGAGTTATTTATAGGTACTTTGCGAGATGATAGCAATATGGCTTATGTAGTAGCACAAGATTTAGAGGCAAATAAGCCTAATAAATTAATTGGTCTATTATCCAAAAGTACCAATATTCCTATATCTATAGTAGAAGATGGCAAAATACCACAAAAAAATAATATCTATATATATCCCTTGGATAAAGATATTAAGATAACAGAAGATAGGTTTAGATTGACTATTCCTAGCAGTAGTATCATCTATAAATCTCCTCAAAATCAACTATTGGACAATGTCATACACCTAATCTTTATGGCAAATATCAATGATGTAGATAATCAAAAGCTCAACTACTACACCAATCAGACTCTATATGATATGAAAAAAGAGCTACTAAGTAGAAAACAAAAACTAAAATCTATCAACAAAGAACTCCAAAAGAGCAATACCGAGCTAAAAGAGTACAAAGATAGCCTAGAGAAGATAGTAGAGGTAAGAACCCAAAAGCTAGAACAGTCCAAAAATGATATAGAAAACTTACTAGATAGTATCAATAGCATCATCATAGTATCTCGAAATGGCACAAAACTAGTCAAGGTAAACAAAGAGTTTTTTAACTTTTTCAATGAGTTTAATAATATCCAAGAGTTTTTCAAAAGCCATGATTGCGTCTGTGACCTTTTTGAGGTGTGTGATGATGATGGATTTATATACAAGGAAAAAGCCTTTAGAGCTAATTATCAATCATGGATAGATTATATAATTGACTCCAAAAGACCTAGCTACAAAGCAAAAATTATTAGAGATGGTAAGACTTTTATATTTAATATCAAAATTACTATATTATCCTATGACAAAGATGATGTATATTATGTGATATTTATGAATGATATTACAATACTTCATGAATATCATATATCACTAGAGAGACAAGTAGAAGAGGAAATTCAAAAACGCATAGAGAAAGATAAATTTCTAATCCAACAGAGTAAACTAGCATCAATGGGTGAGATGATAGGAAATATCGCTCATCAATGGAGACAACCACTCAATCAATTGTCTCTTATCAATATCACACTAGATACACTTATCCGAAAAGATAAGCTATCGCTAGAGAGATTTGAAAAGTATTTTGAACAGACAGATAATACAATCCAATCTATGTCTCAAACAATCAATGATTTTAGAAACTTCTTCCATCCTGAAAAAGAGATTTCTGCTTTTACTATTAGTTCTATATTTGATGAGAGTTTGAAATTTCTCAAAGAGGGATTGATTAGACACGATATTAGCATAGATATAGGAGACTACAACGACTATATGATAAAAGGACACAAAAACGAACTAGTACAAGTGTTACTTAATCTAATAAACAATTCCAAAGATGCTATAGTAAGCAAAAATATCAAAAACGGCAAAATATCTATAACTGTAAAAAAAGATAAAAAGATAGAAATCATCATAGAAGATAATGGTGGAGGGATAGAAGATGAGATTATTCATAAAGTATTCGAGCCATACTTTACTACCAAATTCAAAGAAGAGGGAACAGGAATAGGAATGTATATGAGTAAAATGATAGTAGAACAATCCATGGAGGGAACTCTCTCTATAGAAAACAAAAATGATGGTGTATTAGTCACTATCACATTACCACTAGGATAAAGAATGCTTAAAGATTTAACAGTTTTATATGTAGAAGATGTAATATTTACACATGAGTTGATGAAACTCTTATTAGAAGATGAAGTCAAAGAGCTTTTTATCGCTAGTAATGGTCAAGAGGGACTAGAGATGTACAAAGAGGTAAATCCTGATATTATACTCTCTGATATAGGTATGCCAATTATGAATGGTATCGAGATGTCACAAGAGATAAAAAAGATAAATCCAAATCAAGAGATAGCTATTATAACAGCTTTCAACGAAGAGTCATATATCAACGCTGCCAATGAGATAGGAATAGATAAATATATATTGAAACCTATACAAAAAGAGAATATTTTTGGTATATTAGATGATATGGTAAATTCAATAAACTTAAGGAATAATTGATATAATCTTTGAAAATAATCAAAATTAGAAAAGAGATATATATGAGCTACACACCAAAAGATATAGAGGCAAAATGGCAACAGGTATGGGATGATGAGAATGCTTATGAGCCTGATGAGGGACTAGATAGGCAGAAGAAATATATACTCTCTATGTTTCCTTTTCCTAGTGGACGACTGCACATGGGTCATGTTCGCAACTACGCTATTGGTGATGCCTTTGCACGATATTATAGAAAACAAAACTTCAATGTACTTCACCCTATCGGTTGGGATGCTTTTGGGATGCCAGCAGAAAATGCAGCGATAAAACACGGCAGACACCCCAAAGATTGGACATATTCCAATATCGACTATATGCGTAAAGAGCTAAATTCATTGGGATTGTCATTTTCCAAGACTAGAGAGTTTGCTACTTGTGACCCACTATATAGCAAATGGGAACAAGAGTTTATTATCAAAATGTATGAGAATAAGCTACTATATAGAGAGAGTAGCACGGTTAATTGGTGTGAAGATTGTCATACAGTTTTAGCCAATGAACAGGTCGAAGAGGGATGCTGTTGGCGTTGTGATAATGAAGTAACACTCAAAGAGATGGACGGATATTATCTTGATATTATCAAATACTCTGATGATTTGTTAGGTGATTTGAAGACTCTTGAGGGTAAGTGGCCATCACAAGTTATCACAATGCAAGACAATTGGATAGGCAAATCAAGAGGACTAGAGTTTGAGTTTGAACTAAGCGAAGATAGCAAAAAGAAGCTAGGTGGTAAATTTGAGAAATTTAGTGTATTTACCACTCGTCCTGATACTATCTATGGTGTAACATATTCTGCGTTAGCTCCTGAACACCCTATTACCAAGTATCTTATAAAAAATGAACTACTAGAGAGTAGCGTATCTGATAGTATAACAACTATATCAAATATGACCGAGATAGAGAGAGCCAAAGAGGGTAAAGAGGGTTATGATTTGGGTATCACAGTTATCCACCCACTGACCAAAGAGGAGATACCTGTATGGACTGCTAACTTTGTACTTGCATCTTATGGTGGAGGAGCTGTAATGAGTGTCCCTGCTCATGATGAGAGAGATTTTGAGTTTGCTACCAAGTATACTTTGAATATCAAGAGAGTTATTACTGGTGGAGATGAACTACCATACACGCTAGAGGGTGATTTGCTAAATTCTGATAGCTTTGATGGTATCAAAAACACAGATGCAAAAGCTCTT
>DAOVZV010000143.1 GCA_030634925.1 Sulfurovum sp. | reverse complement strand
AGAAGATAAAGAAAAAAAGAGAAAAGATAGAAAAAGACAAACACAAACATATAGGCGACCAACTCAAATATATAGAAAAATCATGGGGATACACCAAAGAACAAGATAATATAATAAACAAATTTATATCCACCAAATCATATCAAGAGACATACAACAAACTAACAGCCTCAATCCTACCACAAATCATCAAGCTAATAGACAACTGCAATGAAAGAGGTCAAAAAGGGTGCAAAAGAGATGTATCCCAAAGACTCAAAGCATTGGTAGTAGTTATGAAAGATGAGATAAAAAAGAGTAGTACCCAAAAAAGCCAAAACTTCGATATAGGATTAGAAGTATGTGACCAACTATTAGGAGAAAAGAGGGTATGATTACGAAAATTACAAATAAGGCTAAACTTTGATATTTAAAGAGAAAAAACTAATTATTTTTGACCTTGATGGAACACTTATTAACTCTGCTCCTGATTTGGCATTGAGTGTAAATCATACACTATCTTCTCTAGGAAGAGAGACATTTTCCCAACAAGAGATTGATGGTTGGGTTGGCAATGGAGCATCTACACTTATCAGACGAGCATTATCTGCGTCTGTGGAGATTGACCCAAATATTGATGAAGAT
Organism: Sulfurovum sp.; assembly: GCA_030634925.1. GTDB lineage: Bacteria > Campylobacterota > Campylobacteria > Campylobacterales > Sulfurovaceae > Sulfurovum. The sequence goes on along the minus strand of DAOVZV010000143.1, from coordinate 3,925 downwards.
TTAGCTACCAAGGCTTTGGATATTTTCTTGACTTTTTATGCTAGAAATTTATGTGTAGAGACTATCACTTATCCTCTAGTATCACAGACACTTGACAGACTCAAACGCAGAGGTTTTGTATTGGCACTTGTGACAAACAAGCCTTTTGCTTTTGTTGCACCTATTTTAAAAGGGTTAGAATTAGAGGATTATTTTGAATTATGCTTAGGAGGAGATAGCCTTGACCAACGCAAACCTCACCCAGCACCTCTGCTATATGTCTGTAAAAAGCTTGATATAAATATAGACAAATCAGTAATGGTAGGAGACTCCAAAAATGACATCCTATCAGCCAAAGCTTGTGGTATGCAAAGTATTGGACTCACTTATGGATATAATTATGACCAATCCATATCTAGTTATGAGCCTGATGTGGTATTGGATGAGTTTGCAACTATTTTAGATATTTTTGAGGAGAGTGTATAGTGAAAAAAGCCAAAATCGCCATAGTTGGTGGAGGTGTAGCAGGAGCTAGTACTGCTTTGTATTTGGGACAATTGGGATTATCTGTATCCTTGTTTGAAAAAGAGTCTAGTCTCGTCTCTGGTCCACCGTTTTGTCATCTTCACGCAGGAGGTAATCTATATCGTGATATTTCAGATACTCAATGTATATCTTTGCTCAAACAGTCTATTGATTTTTTGAGGTTTTATCCATTTGTGGTTGATTTTCGACCTACGGTTATCGCTTTGCCTACGAGTGATAGTAGCTCACCTGATGCACTATTACCTAGATTGGGATTACTCCAAAAAGAGTATCAATCACTTATAGATATAGACTCTCAAAATAGAGTATTGGGAGATAGTCAAAACTATTTCAAATGCTATTCCAAAGTAGAAGTTCAAGCTCTCAAGGAGTTGCCACTATCTGATAAACCATCCAATTGTGATGAGTGGATGATACCAGTAGCCAATCATATAGATTTAGATAAAATACAATATCCTCTGATAATGGTACAAGAGTATGGACTAAACCTATTTCGTCTATCTTCAGGAGTGGCTATTGGTTTGCAATCTCTACCATCGGTTACTCTACATACACAGACAGAAGTAACAGATATAAAAGCCTCAACACAGAAGTTTGCACTAACTTATAGTAATTTAGATATAGAATATAGAGATGAGTTTGATTATCTTATCAATGCTTCTGGTTTTAGGTCTGGTAAGATTGATGATATTTTGGGTATTGCGTGTAAACAGATGGTAGAGTTCAAATCTGCCTTCGTAAGCCATTGTGATAGTTACAAAAATATAGCTTTTCCAGAGATTATATTTCACGGAGAACGAGGCACACCAAGAGGAATGGGACAATTCACTCCATACCCAAATGGATATTTCCAGCTCCACGGAATGACACATGATATTACACTCTACAAAGATGGATTAGTACACAACAATCCTCTAAATTGTCAAGCCAAATTAGGCAAAGAGTTTATAGACAAGATAGAAAAATCATGGACTATAGAAGAAGTAGAAGAGAGAACGACCCTAGCCATATCACATCTATCACAGTTCATACCAAACTTTACCAAAGCCAAAGTAGCATCAAAGCCTCTATTTGGCGCACAACAAATCCCAGGAAGTGACCCATCTTTGCGTGTAGCAGAAGTCTCTTTTCCTATTCCTAGATATGCAAGATGTGAGATTGTAAAAGTCTCATCTGTATTAGATATGATAGATGCTATAGTAGCCAAACTAATAGAGTTAGGATATGCAGATAGAGCAGATTTGGGTAGAAGAGTATTTGATAATTTCCCTCAAATATCAGAAGCACAAATCCACAATCAGGCTCAATCCTTGTCCAAGCAGAGAGATTATCCAGTAGATTTGGCATCTCGTGGAGTAGATAGTTTGAGATAATCTACTTCTCTATCATTTGAGTCACCATCTTTTTGGCAAAAAATAGAAACTTATTGAAAATCATACTATGGTATTTATCTTTGTGATAAATGACCAAGAAATCTCTTTTACACTCGAACTCTTTTATATTTATCTGCTTTAGCTTACCCTCTTGAAGCTCTTTTTCTACAGAGATTTTGGATATACAAGTTAGGAAATCGTTGTTTGACAATAGACTCTTGATAGACTCTGTATGACCTAACTCCAAAAATATATTTAGATTATCTACTCTATCTTTGATATACTCCAAAAAGACCTCTCTTGTACCTGAACCCTCTTCTCTAAGTATCCATTTATGATGTCTTAACTCTTCCAAATCTTCTATTTGAGATAGTTTCTCATCTGCTGTGACTATGAGAAGCTCATCTATTGATACTTGTTCTTTGATAATATCTGTAGAAGATACAAACCCCTCTACAAAACCAATATCTATAGAACCACTCTCTATCATAGCCTCTATCTCTTTGGTATTTCCCTCTTTTAGTGTAATCTTGACATTAGGATATTCACTCATATATTGGCAGATGATAGTGGGCATCAGATAATCTACTAAAGTGGTACTAGCACCAACTCTAATCACACCCTTGTTTTCAGAATTGATAAATTGATACTCTATATCTGATAGTTTATTGTAGATAGGATTTATATCTTTATAAAATGCTCGTCCCACTTCATTGAGCATTAGTCTTTTGTTGATACGGTCAAATACAGGTCGCCCCAATATATTCTCCAGCTCCTTGATAGACATAGATATAGCAGATTGACTCAAATTCATATCTTTTGCTACATTTGTCAAGTGTCCAGAGACTACAACATTTAAAAATATTTCGATTTGTCTTAGTGTTATTTTCATATTATCTCTTTATATTTAATTTTATAATCCTAATCATAGCAAAATTATATCAATAATATAGTATAATCCAAAAAATATCATCAATATTATTGATTTTAAAGGAATTATTATGGCTTTTTCAAAAGAAAATCGCAAAGGAACTATAAATGGTATATTATTTGTAGCTATCTTTGCTGGTGGAGCTACATATATATCAAGCCTATCATTTATACAATCATTGGGCTTGTCTCCTCTTGTAATAGGTATTGTTATGGGTATATTTTATGCAAATACCTTGCACAATCAAGCCCCCAAAGAGTGGAGTAATGGTATCACTTTTTCAGGGAAGAAAATATTGCGTTTTGCTATTGTATTTTATGGGTTTAGGATTACATTCCAACAGATAGCAGAGGTAGGAATGGATGGATTTTTGGTATCTTTGATTATGTTGTCTAGTACACTTATATTAGGCTCGTGGATAGGATACAAAGTATTCAAGATGGACAAAGATACTTCTATACTCACAGCATCAGGAGCATCTGTATGTGGAGCAGCAGCAGTATTAGCTACAGAACCAGTACTCAAAGCACAAGAACACAAAACAGCCATAGCCGTATCTATGGTCGTGCTTTTTGGTACTATATCTATGTTTTTGTATCCTATACTATACACCACAATCATAGAACACGCAACAGGATTTTTATATATGTCTCCTAGAGAATTTGGTATATATGTAGGAGGAACAATACACGAAGTAGCCCAAGTCGTAGCAGTACCAGCATCCATCCCAAACTCCCCTGAAGATATGGCAAATTCAGCCGTGATAGTCAAGATGACAAGAGTCATTATGATAGCACCAATGCTCATAATCCTAGGACTATATCTAAGTTTCACAGCCAAAAAAGATGGAGAAAGCACAGATGGACTCAAACTAGTCATACCATGGTTTGCAGTATATTTCATATTAGTAGCAGGGTTCAACTCTTTTGGAATAGTACCTCAAAATATAGTAGATATTATCAATGAAATAGATACATTCCTACTCACAATGGCAATGACAGCACTAGGAATGGGTACAGTATTCGCCAAATTCAAAGGTCTAGGACTAGCACCAGTATATACAGCAGGGATTATGTTTATATGGCTAGTAATAGGT
>DAOVZV010000076.1 GCA_030634925.1 Sulfurovum sp. | reverse complement strand
ATAGAGTATTTAGAAAATATTATAGATAAAATTTCACTTTATCATAGTAAAAATTAATAGTATAAGGGATTAGTAATGAGGATTATAAACAATAAAAATATTTTTAGAGTTTTGATAGTTATGGTAGTCTTGGCTTTTGTAATATCTAGTTATTTTATGTTTATAGCATATAGTAATTATAAGACCGTAGATAGTAGTACACGAAATATAGATTATCTGAAGAAAATAGAGACTGCTATAGACAAGATACAAGATGAGAGTATAGATTCTGCTCTATATATGGGTGCAAGAGGTAATTTTGACGATATTAAAGAGTCAAGAATTGCTTCTAAAACAGCTATAGATGATATAAAGATATTTATAGATAAACATAGGATATTTGAAGATGATATTGAGTCTATAGATAGTATATCTACAAACTTAAACCACTTATATACAAAAGTAGATACTCTTAGTTCCAACTATGCAGATATTTTCCAAAAGTTATATAATCAAAAGATATTTAGCTCTTTTGTAAATATAATGAAGAGAACAAGTGAGCATGATTTATCTGTAGAGATAGAGAATTATTTACTACTGTATTTGCAGTTTAGTATTCTTAAAGAGAATATATCATTAGAACATAGAGGTATATCTTTTATATTGAGTGGTTCAAAAAGAATGACTAATAGGGATTTACTATTGTGGGATAATGTTTTATTAGAAAGTGTTATGCCAAATCTAAAGCTACTTAATGATGAATATATAACTACAGAACTAGATGCTACGATGAGTAGTGAAGAATTTAATAATATATGTAAAGTAGAGAGGGCTTTGATTTTATATGGTTCTAGTCGAGGAGAGTATTCTATATCTCAAAAAGATTGGTCTCTTCAGGTAGATAAGAAGATAAAATATATCAAGTTGGCTCAACGATTGATAGGAGATGCTATTGTCAAATATACACAAGAGCATGTAGCTAAAGCCAAAAAGGTAGTTATTCAGTATGCTATAGGTTTATTTTTGACGCTTTTACTATTGATTGTATTAGTGGTAATTTACTACAATATGAACAAAGACAAAAAGCTTCTTGATGATACACTTAAAGATATAGAGAGTGTACTAAATTTAGAACAGCAAAGAGAGCTTAAGCTTCTTATCGAAAATAGAGAGATAAATAAAATATATAAATTCCTAGCAGTCACTATCAAAGAGGCAAACCAAGCAAAAGATTTATTCTTAGCCAATATGTCTCACGAGATTAGGACTCCACTAAACGGTATTGTTGGATTTACACAACTTCTCAAATCTACATCTACATCTGATGAACAAGAGGAGTTTATTACTGTAATTGAGACTAGTTCTGATAACCTTTTGACTATTGTAAATGATATACTTGACCTATCTAAGATTAAAGCAGATAAGATTGAATTGGAAAACATTCCATTTGACCCTGTTGAGAAGTTTGAATCAGCAGTTGAATCTTATGCAGCTAGAGCAGCAGAGAAAAATATCAAATTTGGTATCTTTATAGACCCAACTATGCCATTGTCTATCAAGGGTGACTCTACTAAAATATCTCAAATTATTGTAAACCTAGTGAGTAACTCACTTAAATTTACTAGTGAAGAGGGTAGTGTAAATGTCAATATATCCAAAATAGAAGAGAGTTCATCTGATGTTACTATTAGATTTGCAGTTAGTGACTCTGGTATCGGTATCACTCCTGAACAACAAGAGAAGATATTTGATGCATTCTCACAAGCAGATGTAAGTACTAGTCGTAAGTTTGGTGGTACAGGTCTAGGGTTGGCAATTTCATCTAAATTGGTTAAATTTATGGGTGGTAAGCTAGAGATAGATAGTACAGAGGGCAAAGGTTCTACATTCTTCTTTAGTATCAAGATGGACAAGACTGAAGATAGTAAACCTAGAGAAATTGTCAATATGTCTGATATTAAAATAGCCTATGTATTACCTCATGTAGAGAGTACATCAGCAAACAATAAAAACCTAGAGAAATATATTGAGGCGACACAAGCTAATTATCAAGTATATTATGAAGAGGAACTATTTGCTCTAAATAAATATCTAGTACCTGATGTATTATTCTTAGACCATAAATATTGTGGAAGTAAAGATAAATTAGAAGAGTATCTAGCACTAGGAAGCAAGATTGTCTTGATGACAGATGGAAACAAAAAGAAGAGTATCGAAGAGTACAAAGACAAGATAGCTAGAATACTATACAAGCCTGTAAACTTGACAAAAACTATGAAGTCTCTTGAAGTTGCGTATGATAATAAAGATACAAAATTAGAAGAAGAAGCAGAGCATAAGATAACATTTAGTAATGTAAATGCCCTAGTAGCAGAAGATAATATGATTAACCAAAAGCTAATCAAGCATGTACTAGATGGATTGAATATTAAAGTTACTTTGGCAAATAATGGAGAAGAGGCATTAGAATTGCGTAAAGAGAATGTATATGATATTATCTTTATGGATATTCAAATGCCTGTGATGGGTGGTATCGAGGCTACTCACGCTATACTAGAATATGAAACAGAAGTTAGTAAACCTCATATTCCTATAGTAGCCCTAACAGCAAATGCACTCTCTGGAGATAGAGAGAAGTATATGAAAGAGGGTATGGATAATTATCTATCCAAACCGATAGTATTAGAGGATTTGAGCCTATTATTAGAAGAGTATTTTCCAGATGAAGTGATAGATGAAATAGTAGATGAAGATAAGAGTATAGTCCAAACACCAAAAGTAGAAAAAATAGCCAAAAAAGTAGAAAAAGTAGTACCAAAAGTAGAGGTAGTAGTCGAGGAGATAATAGAAACACCAAAAGAACCAGTAGTAGTACTAGAAGAAGAGCCTGTAGCTGTAGTAGAAATGAGAAAATGTGATATATTGTTATATCACTCTTTAGGACTAGTAGTAACTATATACAAAAATATCTTACTCAAACTAAACTATGAGGTAGATATTGTCAAAGATGATGAGTCATTTATGGATGCACTAGAGAGTGTTGATTACAAATTTGTAATATATGATATAGAACCATTTAAAGATATGAAATGTATGATTGCCGACTTGATTAGGGATACAGATGCTAAACCTATTGCACTTATCCCAAAAGATATAACTAATGTAGATGATTTCTGTAGTGATACATTGCGTCTAGGTAGTACCCCCGAAGAGGTAGTAAACAAGCTAAAAGGCTAATGTCTAATAGCGACTCTTTGCATTATCTTTGACATTGATAATCACTTTGATATGCTCGACTACATCTATCAAGTCATCTTGTAGTCTCATAACTTCGTGTATATCTTTGTAGGCAAATGGTGACTCATCTATGGTATTGGCATTGATTGTGCCTTTGATACCTATCATAGATTCCTCAAACTCCTCCAATGAGATATTTGCAAAAGCTTTTCGACGGCTCATCACTCTTCCTGCTCCATGTGAAGATGAAGATAATGACTCATCAGCTCCTTTGCCAATTACTATAAATGAACCATCTCTCATATTGGCAGGTATCACTCCTCTCATAGCTTTTTTGGCGTGAGTTGCTCCTTTTCTATGTATCCATTCACCTCTATCTTCATCATATTCTGCGTGGTTATGATTACGATTGATAAACCTCTCTTCATCTTGATATACAAACTCTGCGTCACTATCTAGTACTTCATTTATAATCTTATGTATAGCATCTATCATCTGTTTTCTATTTTCTAGTGCAAAATTGAGTGCAAAATCTTGGTCTAGTATATAATCTTTGCCTAGTTTTGAATTGACATCTAATCCCCAAATACCTTTTATCTTGTCTGCTTTTAGCTTTTTATTTAGCTCTAGCATCTGTTTATGCTTGAACTTGTTAAAGGCTTTTTCATACTTATCAGGGTCTATCTCTTTAAACTTGATATTTCTCTCTTCAAATACTTCAAGTCTTTGTGCCAATTTATCTTCGTGGTTGTTTTGTGATAGATATGACTCTAGCATATAGTGAGATGCTATCTTGTGACCAAATCCTCTACTTCCTGAGTGTATCACTATCCATGCCCTATCATCTGCTCCATATCCAATCTCTATGAAGTGATTACCTCCACCTAGAGTTCCTAGCTGTTTGAGTCCTGATGATAGTAGTATAGAGGAGGCAAAAGGTGTAAGCTCCAAATCATATTTGAATGGTTGATGATTTTTATGTTTATTAAATCCTATAGGCACTCTTGATATTATCAAGTCATAAATCTTATCAGCATTTTGTTCTATTTGTGCTTTTGTAAAATCAGTCTTGTATGCACACATACCACACCCTATATCAAACCCCACAAACTGAGGAACTACCATATCTTTGGTAGCACATACAGCACCAATAGGCATAGTATATCCACCATGAGCATCAGGCATCAAAGCCCCATAAGTAACAAATGGAGCGTGAAGTACATCAGCAAACTGTGCTTGTGCCTTATCATCTAATAGCTCTGCATATACCTTGTATGGTGTGTTTGCTTTCTCAAATCTCTGATGGTCTATATCTCCAAATCCTAATTCTCTCAAATCCATATTGACTCCTTTTTTTGTTTTATTAAGGTATTATAGTCTATATCTTGGTCATATCTTGTCCGATATATTATTTGATAAAATAGGGATTTGGTTGTGTAGTAGATAGAGTGCATACACTGCACTCTGTTTTATGACAATATACTCTTGACTATCTGATTAATCCGTCCACCATCTGCACGGCTTCCTATTGTAGATTTGGCTTTACCCATTACTTTGCCCATATCTTTCATAGTTGTAGCATTGAGACTAGATACTATCTCTTTGATTATCTCTTCTAGTTCATCATCACTCATAGGTTCTGGCAGATACACTTTGATAATAGCTATCTCTGCATCCTCTTTTGCTACCAAATCATCTCTACCTGCCTCTGCAAACTGCACTTTTGCATCTTCTCTTTGTTTGAGATACTTCATAAGTATCGCTTCCATATCCTCATCTGTGACATCTCTTCTCTCATCTACTTCTATCTGTTTTACCACAGCTTGTATATTTCGTAGAGTGTCTCTTTTGAGTACATCCTTGGCTCTCATAGCATCTTTTATATCTTGTTTTATCTGTTTGTTTAGACTCATTCTATTCTCCTAATAAATTTAATTCAAATTATACTATAATCTGCGTATGATAATAACAATACAAAACAAACAATTTGAGACAAAAGAGATAACACAGCTATATCCAGCATGTTTAGTAAAGACTGGATTTGAAGACGAGACTACACAAATGAGCCTAGAGTGGATAGATGTAGAAGGCAAAGACAAAGTGGAGATAGCAGGATTTGGAGTGTTCCTCAATATATCAGAAGAGAAGCACAGCTTCATATTTGATACTAGAGAGCAGATGGATGAAGCCATAGCAGAGATAGCCTCACAACTTAGAAAATAGAGTCTATTTATTGATATAAGTTATCTTTTTTATCCCAAAATAAAGATATAGTTTCATTCAAAAATATATAATCAAAAGGAAATAAATGCCATTATCTCAAGAGTCAATAGACATTTGCAAAGCCACAGCTCCAGTACTCACAGAACACGGAGAAGCAATTACAGTAAAAATGTATGAAATCTTATTTGCAAACTACCCTGAAACAAGAGTACTTTTCGGAGAAGCACCAGAAAACCAACACAAAATACTCGCAGGAGCAATCGTAGCCTATGCTAGTAATATTGATAACCTAGACGCTCTAGGTTCAGCCGTAGAAAAAATGGCAAAAAGACATGTCCAAACAAATGTAAAACCAAAACATTATCCTATGGTAGGAGAATCTTTGCTTCAAGCAATCAAAGAAGTACTAGGAGATAGTGCTACAGATGATGTAATAAACGCATGGAAAGAAGCATATTTCTTCTTAGGAGATATTCTAATAGCAAGAGAAACAGAACTTTACGCACAAGCGTAATATTTTGATTTGAAATTTAGAATTTTTACGCTATAATTATCCTAGTTGGGACGGACGAGAGAGCATCAACTCTCTCACCAGCTTTTTAATACGCTTTTGTTGCGATAAGCAACAGAAGCATAACAATTAATATGGTGGTATTAATTGTTACATCCTTTAAAAAAGGCTAACCCTGTCCCATCTACCTCCTCAATGCCAATGAAATATGTAGGGGCAGACCCATGTGTCTGCCCT
>DAOVZV010000198.1 GCA_030634925.1 Sulfurovum sp. | reverse complement strand
CTATTTTTAAGCCCGGGTGGTGGAATGGTAGACACAGGGGACTTAAAATCCCCCGGTCATTGCGACCGTGCCGGTTCAAGTCCGGCTCCGGGTACCATTTTGATGAAACATCAAATGGTACGCTATTAATTCTTCATCAGAAGGCTCAAGCGACTAGTCGCTTTTTAATGGTGTACTTTATTTGATGTTTCATCAAGCATATAAACGAAGGAGCCATCGCCAAGTTGGTAAGGCCGTAGATTGCAAATCTGCTATTCACCAGTTCGAGTCTGGTTGGCTCCTCCATTTAAACTAAATTTTATATTTATACGATATAATTCTATCCACATTACCGGGAGATGTCAGAGCGGTTGAATGTGCCAGTCTTGAAAACTGGTGAAGGTAACACTTCCGGGGGTTCGAATCCCCCTCTCCCGGCCACTCTTAATCAAAACAAACTTAACAAAAACATATTATCATCTATCAGGAATATTAATGTCCAAAAAACAGCTTAAAAAATATCAATCAAAAAGAGCCTCTGAGGTCGTTGCATTGGGGTCTGAAGATACAGATTATAGTTATACCTACAATCCCAAAGTATTAGAAACATTTGAAAATGTACATCCAAAGCTAGACTATTGGGTCACACTAAATGCAGATGAGTTTACATCTCTTTGTCCAAAGACCAATCAACCAGACTTTGGTACACTTATCATCAATTATATACCTCATATAGATATGGTAGAGAGTAAATCACTCAAGCTATATCTATTTGGCTTTATCAATAGTGGAGAGTTCCATGAAGATGTAGTCAATAAAATAGGCAAAGATTTGGTAAAACTTATGAGTCCAAAATACCTAGAAGTAGTAGGACTCTTTTATCCTAGGGGAAATATCAGTATTCATCCTACATTTAGCTATGATAATGGAGAGAAAAGATACACAAAGATAAACAAACATAGATTTATCAATAGAAATATAAACCCTCAACGAATAGGGTGATATAATAGAACAAAACTATATTAAGGATGAACTATGAAAAAGATTTTTTTGTTTATGACTATATTTACTTATATGGCAGTAGCTTCTGGATACTCCTCTTCTATATCACATATATCTACTGATATTAAAAAGCGAATGATAAAAGGCAAATCTTGGAAAAGAGGTTGTCCTGTTGGACTAAAAGATTTGCGTTATTTGAAGATGAGCTACAAAGACTTCAATGGCAAAACTAGAAAAGGCGAGATGATTGTTCACAAAGATGTAGCAAAAGGTGTAACACAAATATTTGAAGAGCTTTATGATATGGATTATCCTATATACAAGATGAGATTAGTGAGTGATTATCGAGGTAGTGACTGGCAATCTATCGAAGCAGGTAATACATCAGCCCTCAACTGCCGTTCAATCACAGGAAATAGTAAAAAATGGTCAAATCACGCATACGGCAAAGCTATAGATATAAATCCTATAGAAAATCCTTATATATCAAGAAAAGGACACATATCTCACAAAGCCTCACACAAATATAGAAAAAGAGTACACAATTCAAGTAGAGGCGCAGGAGATAAAGCGATGCTTCTCAAAAATGACCGAGCTACACAGATATTTGAAGACTTTGGTTGGAACTGGGGAGGAGATTGGAGAAGTATCAAAGATTATCAGCACTTTGAGTATAAAAAGAAAAAAACATACAAGAAGGCAAAATCGACAGATAACTCCAATCTATTTTAGCCAAAATGACAAAAATATTATTATTAGAAGATGATGAGATATTATCAGAGACTCTCACTGATTTGCTAGAAGATGAGGGGTTTAGTGTCACTACTGTATCCAATGGAGAGATGGCAATTGATGCTACATTTGTGGGTCGTTTTGATTTGTTGCTTTTGGATGTCAATGTTCCTCTTTTGGATGGATTTGAGCTTTTGAATAGTCTGCGAGATAGTGGAGATATGACACCTAGTATATTTATCACAGCACTCACTGATATAGCTTCACTATCGAGAGGTTTTGAGGTAGGTGCAGATGATTATATCAAGAAGCCTTTTGACTTTGATGAGCTTCTAGTACGCATTCACGCACTTATCAGAAAAGCCTATCACACCTACTCTAACCATATAAAAGTAGATAATTTTGCATTTGAGATAGAGAAAAATGAACTATATAAAGAAGATAAATTTATCAAGCTATCACCCTATGAGCTAAAAATCACAAAACTACTATTTCAAAACCACCAAAACACGGTAACAAAAGAGCTGATACTAGATACTCTAAACGAAGGCAACGAGATGAGTGAAGCATCTCTAAGAGTACATATCAATAGACTCCGTAAAGTAGGTCTGCCCATAGTTACACTCAAAGGAATAGGTTATCGTCTTGTATCAAAGTAGAGCATTTTTCAAGTTCTTTATAGTATATTTCATTAGTGTTAGTCTGCTTATATTGGCTACTGGATTTTTTTATTTTGAACAAGCACGAAACCACCTACTCAAATCAGAAGAGTTTGGACTCATAGAGTATGCTAGACATATCAAGATGGGAGATAGCATAGACTCTTTTAATAGTGAGTACAGCTACCGTATCAATCACAATAAAAAACATATCAACATCCGTAATTTCAAGATAGAAGATAGATTTAGCAAACTTATTCCAATATCTCATAAAAACGGATATATAGAAGTATTCAAAACCAAAAATAGCTTTGATAAGAATATAATGGATATACGAATACGAATTATATCTATTCAAATACTACTTTTACTACTATTTGCGTATATTAGTTATAGATTGGCAAATGATGCACTAAAACCATTTAGAGAGAGTATCGCCACACTAGATAAATTTGCCAAGGACTTAATACACGACCTCAATACACCAGTAACTTCTATCAAACTAAATATGAGACTCCTAGAAAAAAAGATACCAGAGATAACAGAAGACAAAGTGATGATAAGACTCAATAAAAGTGTAAATAACATATCAGAACTACACGAAAATCTCACAATACTACTAGAAGAGAAGACTTTTCAACTAGAGATGATAGATTTGTGTGGGATAGTAGATGATATAATAGAAGTACAAAAACCTCTATATCCTGATATAAACTTCATATCAGACTGCAAACAATTCAAAGCCAAAGTAAATGCAAAAGCTATCAAACAGATACTACAAAATCTCATCTCAAACGCTTCTAAATACAACAATAAAAATGGATATATCAAAATATACCACAAAGAAAATAGATTATATATAGAAGATAGTGGCAAAGGCATCAAAGAACCCCAAAAGATTTTTGATAGAGACTACAGCACAGAAGATAGCAGTGGTATAGGTTTGGATATAGTCAAAAGACTAGCAAAAGCGATGGATATAGAAGTAAGAGTCACACAAAACAGTAAAAT
>DAOVZV010000058.1 GCA_030634925.1 Sulfurovum sp. | reverse complement strand
TGTAATCTCTTCAAATAGAGGTGAATATATCTTGACACTATTTTTGAGTGTTTTATAGTGAAAGTCCTTGAAAAAATGATGACTATTATCAATAGTTACAAAAGAAGCTTTGAGAGATGTTTCTATGAGTGCAAAGCGATTTTTGGTCAATGAGATGAAATATCCCTCACTCTCCATATAGTTTATCGTGCTGTAGTCATTGGTATTGTTTTTGGGTTTTTCAAAAAAGCTCTCTATATGTGTGATGACCGATTTTAGTTTGATTTTTTCTTTTTGTTGTGTCTGTATGATATTATCAATTGTGGGATAGATGCCTTTTTGGAAGATATTGTCATTTATCTGTTCTAGCCTAAATCCTGCACATTTGTCTATATCAAATGTATCAGACAAAAATTTATACATTTCTTGGGTCTGAATATAGAGTTTTTCATCCATATCCAATCCCTCTCTTTGAGCATCTTCAAATAGGGATAATATCGCTTCTAGTGAAGTGTTGATATAGGTAAGTTCTATAGGGTGGAGTTTGTGGAGTTTGATACGCCGTGTGATGCGTTCTAAATCGTAGATAGACTTTAGATGTGTCTCGAACTTATCCATCTGAGGCAATAGCTTATCTGTGAGATTGTAGCGACTCTCTAGGATGTTTTTGTCATATATGGGATTGAGAAGTCTCTCTTTGAGGAGTCTTTTGCCAAATGCTGTGGAGGTTTTGTCCATTAGGCTAAGTAGTGTGATTTCTGATGGTGTGCGTGAGATGACAGAGAGTTGTTCTAGGGCATTATTGCCTATATAAGTGTATCGTTGTGAGCCTATGAAGTGTGGTTTGTTCATCTTGGCGATAATCGTCTCATCATGTTCTATGATGAAATCTATCAAGACTGTAAGTGCTTGTGTCGTACTAGGGTAGCGTTCTAAGTCCAAAAACTCGATAGAAGATAGGAAAGAGTTTATCTCAAATATCCGTCCCAAAAGCTCATTTTGGAAAGATATTTTGAAGCGTTTGGTATTGATAGAGTAGTGAAGTGTCTCCAATTCCAGATAATGCACAAGCCAATCTATATCTATCTCTTTGGACTCTAGGGTGATGATAACTTCTGATGTAGTATAAGTCTGCAAGAGGTTAAATGCTTCATCAAGAGCGTAAGTCTTGTCATCTCGTGAGGAGTAAATCTCATTGCATAGTGTTTTGCCTGTGGAGACATCTATCCCTGCGTAACCTACTGAATATATACCCATATTACAATCAATAACCAATGATACGATATTATTTTCACTAGGCTCATCAAGATATTCAAAGTTTGTCCCAGGGGAGATGATATTGGCTACAAAGCGTTTGATATTGGGTACTTCACCCTTTTGTTTGACGATGACTATAGTATATTTCTTCAAAGCTATAAGCCGTGCTAAATACCTCTCCAAAGATACAGTAGGTACACCTGCTAATAGTGGATTGGAAAAAGAGTTTTCTTGTATGGATTTATTTTTGCGAGTGAGTTGGATATTGAGAAATTCGGCTATCTCTTTGGCTTTGCCTACTTTGAGAGTATCATTATTGACCTCATAGACCTCAAAAAATGAACCAATCTCTATAAGTATAATAGTATCTTTGCCATACTTCTCTTCAAAATGTATTTGAAGTTCAAAATATATTTCTGTGAGAAGCTTGGAAGATTGAGAGAGTATTTGAGTGATTTTGTCCATATAAAGAGCCTAGAGTCTTGACATCTATGACTTCAAAATTCTAGGAAGTGTGATGCCTGTTTGGTTTTGGTATTTACCTTTTCTATCGCTGTATGTGGTTTCGCATTGTTCATCTCCTTGGAGAAATAGAACTTGTGCTATACCCTCATTGGCGTATATCTTGGCAGGAAGTGGTGTTGTATTGGATATTTCTATTGTGATATGTCCCTCAAACCCAGGTTCAAATGGTGTGACATTTACTATGATACCACATCTTGCATAAGTGCTTTTGCCTAGACATATAGCCAATGTATCACTTGGCATCTTGAAGTACTCTACAGTCCTAGCTAGTGCAAATGAATTGGGTGGTACAATACATACATCACCTTTGAAATCTACTACATTATTCTCATTGAAATCTTTTGGGTCAACTACTTCTGCATTGATATTTGTAAAGATTTTGAACTCATCAGTTACACGAATATCATATCCATAGGAGCTGAGTCCATAACTCACTACTCCCTCTCCTACAAGTCCCTCACAAAAAGGAGTTATCATATCTTCATTTTGCGATTTTTCTCTTATCCATTTATCAGATTTTAGTCCCATTTTTTTCCTTTTATCTAATTATTTGGATATTAGCATTTGTTTTGTGTTTTGCAAAGTAATCTTTGAGTGCTTTTGTCTGTTGCTTCTGTTTCCATTTGGATATTATCGCACCTTTTGATGCTTCAAATGAGCTATTTCTTTTACCTGTTTTGGATAGTACTTTATAGCAGATATATTTGTCTCCTGCGTTAAATGACTTGGTAAATGAACCATTTGGAGTACTCAAAATAGTAGCCAATAGAGTAGGATTTAGTTTTTTGGTAGATTTGGTGATAGTCCGTCGAGATAGACCTTTTGATTTTTTGTCTTTCAAGAACTTATCCATCTTTTTTTGAGACTTTGAGCTATATTCTACTAGTCTTACCTTTGATGGCATTGTGAACTCTTTTTTATGTTTTTTGTAGTAGTTTTTGAGTTCAGTTTGGCTAGGATTTGGTATAGTTGTGACTATATGTTTCTGAAAAAACTTCTCTTTTTTCATAGACTCTTTGACACTTAATCGAAATTTGCTCCATCTAGTCCCTTGTGATTTTAGGACTTTTTGCATCTTTTTGACACTTAGATTGTTCTTTTGGGCTATCATAACTATCTTGGCATCAATATCTCTATCTGCTATGGATACATTTTTCATAGCTGCTTTTTGTAGTCTATCTTGTATTAGTAACTCTCTTGCCTCTTTTTTGGATACACCCATCTGGCTAGATACTGCTCTTATCTCTGCTGTGGTAACTACTTCACCCTCTACTATCACGGCTACGCCATCTACCATTTTGGTATGGGCTAATGTGATTATAGCAAATAGACTAAGTAAAACAAATCTCTTCATAAGCTATCTCCATTTTTTGATTTGATAAGATTATAACATAATCGTTTAAATATAATATGAATTATTTATTACATTACAAGAAATTATAATTATATTAATTTATTCTAATATAAGTGATAAATGAGTAAAATATCAAACTAATAATTATAATAACTTAAATAACTTAATAGGAAAGAAAATGAACTTAAATAAAAAATATATCACATTGATAGGAATAAGTATAATATCATCAAATATATATGCCTCAGAAGCTACTCAAGCACTCAAGACAAATGGACAAATCATACATACCCAAAAAGCCAAATCTGTAGATAATATATCTGATATGCTATTAGATGGTCAAGTTTATGGACGATTGAGGTTAAATAGTTTCTACGCTGACTATGAGATAGATAGTCCATCTCATTCAGACCATGCTACTATGGGATTGGGTGGGTCTTTGGTTTATAAGAGTGCCAATCTATCAGGTTTGTCATTTGGAGTAGGTCTTTATTATACTTATGCAGAGTGGTGGGATGACAATGATGATATATCCAACCTCAAAAAAGGCAAAGATGTATTGAGTCGTTTTGATTATGATAATACAGGTGATAGCTATATGGCTGTAGTTGGTCAAGCTTATGTTGATTATAATGTGATAGAGGATACTCATATCATTGTGGGTAGGCAATTGGTAGAGTCTTTTTATACCAAATCAAATGATACAAAGATGATACCCAATGCCTTTGATGGTGTTGTAGTAACATCGGATAATATAGACAATACTCATATCAAACTAGCATACCTATATGAACAAAAGCTAAGAGACCACACACAAAGCCACTCTGTACTAATGTACGCAGATAGCAATACTTCATCATCAAGCCATCCAAACTGGAATAGTAATGATGACTCTGCTATGCACAAAGGATTGACATATACAGCTCTCAAAGCCCATGGCAAACCAACCGACTCACCTCTATTGACGGGAGATATAAAATATAAATATAATAATATCAAGCTAGATGGCTCGTTTTATATAGTACCAGAACTATTATCTCAAATCATGATAGAGACCAATTATAAAGTAAATTTTGATAGTTTCAATCTCTCTTATGGTATGAGATATATCAAGCAGTTTGACCAAGGAGCAGGAGCAGTAGGTGGTGCATCTTATACTGGAGACAGCACAGGATATACCAATCCATCATCACTAGATGCACAGATGATAGCATTGAGAGTAGTAGCAAAAGTAGATAACTATAAAATCAATCTAGCATACTCAAATGTATTGGATGAAGCAGACCTTATCACTCCATGGCGTGGGTTTCCAACAGCTGGATATACAAGGTCAATGGCAAGATACAACTGGAGAGCAAATACCCAAAGCTATAGATTAGAATTAGTAAGAAATGCCAATTCAAAAGGGATATACAAAGATATATTTACCCAAACAAGCATACTATACACAGACGCAGATGAGAACAAAGGAGGTAAAGATGAGATATACTATTATCAAGGCTTCGTCCAAAATATACCATCTATCCCAAATATGCAATGGCGTTTGAGACTAGGATATAGACAATTTACAGACAATAGCAGTGGAGATTTGGACGCTAGGGTAGAAGTAAACTATATGTTTTGATGAGATATAATAGTTAAAATTGACAAGGAGTATATATTATGGCACTAATTATAAGAAATAACAAGGTAGTTTATGTTTCACCACCCAAGAAACTTACAAAAGAAGAAAAAGAGTTTTTTGAGAATGCTCCAATAAATGAAGAGCGTATCAAAAGAGCTACTTCACGCAAATATAAAATAGTATAAATTCTCTTGTTCCATAATTATATTATAAATACTTCAACTTAAATATAAAAAATAGTTCCAAATATAATTTGGGATTGAGATAAAATATTTGATTTATACCTAGAATATTATTCTACATATAATTAATTTTTAGATTTTGTATTAAGTTTAATATCTGTGTACACTAAACCTTTATATGTAAAATATGATAAATTACTATCTGTAATATTGATGATTTCTGGATTAAAGACTACCTTTACACTTTGATTATGCTCTGATTCAACTTTATCAATAGTTATTAGTAGTAATCTATTTTTTATCTTCCACTTTCCTTTAGCTGTTAATATATTTACAGTTTTGTGCTTATTTAACCAAAAATTAATCTCATAAGTTCTATCTTTTTTATAACTATAGACCCTATAAAAAAGCTTTCTTGAGTCGACTTTCCAGTCTCCAACTATTTTTTCTGTTAGCTTTTGGTCAGTTATTTCAGGTAAATCTTTATAGTTATCCGAGAGCTTTGATTTAATAATCACAAATTCTTTTTTCGGTAAAATTTGTGTTAATTGATTGTCTGACAAGTTAATGATTTCACTAGGATACCTTTCTGGATAAGTTATATTCTTTAAGAGGTTTTTTGTATCTTTAATATGTATAAATCCTTTTTTTATATACCATTTTCCCTTTGTGTGTTGAAACAATTTATTTTTTAATTTACTATCCCAAATAAATATCTCATACTTACCATCTTTTTTAAAAACTTCATTACGGTAATATTTTGTAAAAGTATCATTTTTCCATGTACCTACAATCTTTTCTCTCATCTCTTGATTACTCATTGTCTTAAAGGGTTCAATAGGAATAGTATGTATTAAATTGTATATAGTATCTGTTCCAAATTCTATATGAAATTCAAAAGATAAAGTATCTTTATCTGTTCGTAGCCCTTCTATAGTTATAGTATCCTTTGATAATGGTTGTACAGTTTTTTCATCGTGACTATGATGCCAATTTGTTTTAATTGATTCAGTTGTATAGATAGCTCTTGTGTCCTGTATTCTTACTTTTATTGGAAGGGCACTTTTGTTAATAATTTCATAAGTAATCCTAACCACTTTTCCATTTTCTTTCATTGAGATAAAACTTATGGGGAATTCTTCATCACTATAACTATCTTTTAAATCCGAAGAGTAGTACCTAGATAAATTTGACCATCTTTTATCAAATAAGTTTTCTACTTTATTTATTTTCTCTGTCTTATAATTTACCCACAATCCCTCAATTTTTTTTGGAACATTAAAATACAATATTACAACAGATAGTAATATACCTACTAGAGAATACACTATTGATGTATTCGCAGGAGGGATTTCATCAAGATTATCATATATTTTTCCATTGGTTGTTTTGGATGTTAATGAGATTAAATCTGTTGATAATATCTTACCTTTGTCATTTGACAATATTAGAGATGCTTCACTATGAGGAAAAAGACGGGGTATGCTTATTTGATTATTGTTAAGAACAATTGTTGAACTATTGGCAGAAAGTAAATCTAATTGCTTTTCTGTGTCAATGTCTAAAATAATTTCTTCCTCTAGGTTTCGTCCCTTATTTAAAATTTTTAATTCAAAAACTGTACCCTTTTCAGAAAAAAAAGAAAAATCATACATTTTTGGAATTACTGTATAGAGTTGCCTTTTATTGTAAAAGTAAATAAGTATATAAACCCCAATAGTTACAATAAATCCAGCTAATATTTTTTCTATCACTTTCTTATTCTCCTTCAGCCGTTAATTTAAGATAGTATATCTAAAAGTATATTTTTGGAAGCATGATAATTATAATATAAAAATATAATT
>DAOVZV010000145.1 GCA_030634925.1 Sulfurovum sp. | reverse complement strand
TTTAATCATCTATAGTACTACTGCTTTGCCATCTATCATAACCACCATATCTTCTATACGAATACCAAACTCATCTGGTATATAAATCCCTGGTTCTATCGTATATACCATACCATCTTCTACCACCGTATCGGACTTGCTAGATATATACGGCATCTCATGAATATCCAATCCCACACCGTGACCTGTAGAGTGTACAAAGTATTTGCCAAATCCTGCTTTTTCTATTACGCTACGAGTAAGAGAGTCTATCTTTTTGCCACTCATCCCACTTCTTGCTTTGGATATAGCGTTATCATGGGCTTTGAGTACAGTATCATAAGCTTTTTGCCTCTTTTGTTACTTGAAACTCTGATGAGTATCACACATCATATACTTATCAAAAGATACCGTCCTCGTACGGTCAGAGCAGTATCTTCTATATTTGAGTCCTGCATCTACTAGCAATAGACTATCTTTTTTGAGTTTTTTGTCTGTAGGTGTAGCGTGAGGTTTGGACGCATTCTCATCTATAGCCACAATAGGGTCAAAGCTTAGTCCATATAGACCCTCATCAGCCAATACTCCTCTAGCTATATGAGTCAAAGTATATTCATCTTTACCCAAACCACTCTTGCGAAATGCCTTTGCCAACTGTTTGAATGCTTTTGCTCCTAGTTTGGCAGATGTAGATAATATCTCTATCTCCTCTTTGGTCTTGACAATCCGTCTCTTGTGAGAGAAATCAACCACAGGCTCAAACTTCACCTTAAGTCCAGACCTAAGCCTATCAAGCCCATAAACACTCCACTCTTTTGGGTCAAATATCATCTTTTTTATTTTTGATTTTTTGATTATCTTGATAGCCATAGCGTATAAATCACCATCAATCACCACAGTCGCAAATTTGACATTCTTCTGTGCATCTATAGTATATCTACCATCAGTAATAAAAAAAGCCTCACTACCAAAAGATATATATATAGCATTATCACAACTATACCCACATTCATAATAAATAGCATTCTCATTGTTGAGCATATAGTTCATATCTTACCTTTTGATTATAATTATTATTTTAGCATAAAAGCTGTTATATTTCTCACTCCCTAATCTCCACACCTTCTTTTGTTACTTTGATGGTATTGTATTTGTTATAAAATACATTTGAACCCTCTTGTACTTTGATAAATTTTCGTTTTGTGTAATCTACTTCATAATCTCCTGCTCTTTTGAGGGAGAAATCTACGCATAGTTTGGCTGCTGATGCTATGACGGAGTCAGGTAGGTTTTGTTTGTCTGTTTTGATGATTACATGAGATGATGGTATGTCTCTGATGTGCATCCATATATCATTTGCTTTGGCTATAGATAGGAGTTTTTGGTTTTCATTTGAGTTTCGTCCTACTAATACTTTGTAATCTTCTATCCAAAATAGTTCTCCATCTCTTAGCTTCTCTTTTTTGCGTTGTGATTTGGCTCTTTTGGGGACTAATAGTTCTAGTTGATATGGCTCTTTGGCTTGTTGGAGTGCGTGATAGATATTATCATAGAAATCCTTTTTGCTCTGTAAATTTTCTTGTTCTATATGTATGTTGATAGCTTTATTTTTGGCTCTTTTGGCTAGATTGAAATAGTAGTCACTCATACGATTTACCTTGGTATCTTTGGGTAATTTTATGGTAATCTCTTCTCCTTCAAAATCATAAGCTTTTAGCTTTGTATCATAGGGTTTGATTTGGTATAGATTGGCTAGTATGATATTGCCATAATTATTATACTCTTTTGCTCTATCTGCTAGGCTCTTTTGATTTGGTAGTTTATCTAGTAGTTGAGATAGTTTTGTACTCTTTTTAATAGTGGTAGCTAGTTTATGTTTTTTGAGTTCTTTTAATTTTTGGGACTCTATGGTTCTATGTTTTTCCAATAGATACTCATCTATATCATCTATCTCTATATTCTCTTCTGCTTTGCGTTGAAACGGAGGAATAGCCAAAAGCTCCATAGATGGACGGATAACACGAAACGAGCTATCTGAGTCTATATGCCGTAGGGCTTCTATGATTATCTCGTTGTCATCTATGAGTATGGCATTTGTATTTTTGCCTGTAAACTCTAGCTGTAAATATATCACCTCATCTTTATAATTGCTTTTTGGTGCTATCTTTAGACGCAGTACTCTATCTCCATTTGGCACATCCACACTTAGGAGTTGGCTACTAGATAATAGAGTATGCAAAAGTGTATCAAAAGGAGCATTATAACTTTGTAGAGGTCTTTGGGATTGGGCTTTGTATATCAGGCTATTACCTTTGGTCATATTAAAGAAATAACTCTGCGACTTATCAAATGAAATCTCTATTACATTGTCTTCTATCCGTCTAGCCCTGCTAATAAAAGTAAAATCATTCAGTCTCTTCGCTATGGCTTCTAATTCATATAGTTTCATTTGTGTACCTTTTTTGAGTGAGTGTAATTATAGCAGTTTATTTCATTAAGTTCATATCCAAATATAGCTATACTAGATTATCATACATACAAATCAATCCAACATATCACAAGGAATAAAATGAACAAAAAAATAGTCTATATGGGTACTCCTAACTATGCCAAAGAGATACTAGATACTCTGATACAAGCTGATGATATGGATGTCGTATTGGTACTCACTCAACCAGACCGTCCTGTAGGACGAAAGAGAGTATTGACTCCTCCATCAGTCAAGGTATTGGCATCTGAACACAATATAGAAGTACTACAACCTCATAGACTAAGTGATGATGGAATATATGAGGCATTGGTGATGTCTAATCCAGACTTTATCATTGTCGCTGCCTTTGGTCAGATACTACCAAAGAGTATATTGGATATAGCACCATGTATCAATCTACACGCTTCCATACTACCTCAATATCGTGGGGCTAGTCCTATCCAACAGTCTCTACTAAATGGTGACAAGGTAACGGGTGTGACATCTATGATGATGGAAGAGGGACTTGATACTGGTGATATACTAGAGATTACAAGGTTTGATATACCTGATGATATGAGACTATCAGCACTTATGTCACAGCTAACTATAGATGCGTGTAGTCTCACTCTGGATACTATCAGAAACTATCAAGATATAACTGCTCAAAAACAAGATGAAGAGATAGCCACACTATGCAAAAAAATCAAAAAATCAGATGGAGAGATAGAGTTTGATGATGCTCAAATCATATACAATAAATATAGGGCATTTGAGGGTTGGCCATCTATATTTAGTAGTAGTAGCATCAACTTTGCACGGTTTGTATCGGTAGATACAGAGTAATCATACAAACAATCAGAAGTTTTGGGATTTGATGGAGATAGTATCATCATAGGATGTCAAAAAGGCTCTTTGCAAATAGCATCACTACAACCACCATCGAAAAAACCAATGAGTGCAAAGGCATACTGTGTAGGTAGAAGTATCAAGATAGGAGATACCCTACTCTAACTCTTGTGAGGTACTTTGGCACTTGGTGTCTCTTTGGAAGTATGTACCAAATGGCTATCTTGGTCATCGAAAAATATATCTGCACCAAATGCTTTGATGACCTCATATTTCTGTACTCCTCCTTGGAAAAATGCCTCATCAACTCTCACACCCCAACCTCTCAATGTCCCTAATACTCTCTCATGAGTAGCGAAATTCCTAGCCGTCACAAGTGCTGTACGAATAGGAGAAGACTCTACTGGGAATTTGTCTTGTATCTGTGATAATGTCTTTAGGAACTTAAAAAATGGTCCTTTGCTTAGTGGATTTTGTGCATTTATCCTCTCATTTTCTATAAAGGCTTCTAGCCCTTTGGCTTGAAATATCTTCTCACTCTCATCACCAAATATCACAGCGTCACCATCAAAAGCAATTTTAAGTATATCACTATCACCATCTATAGTAGGAGTATGTGGGATTATCAATCCAGAAGCCACACCAGAATTGATAGCCTCCTGCACATCTTCTGTATGCAAAGACAAAAACAAATCCACCTTAAAAGCATCCAAATAGCGAGATACTGGCGTACCAGCAGTCCATCCTGTGCGTTCTATTGGTAGATTATAGTGGTTCAATGAGTGACCAATCCGAAGTCCAGTCATAGCATTGTTACGAGATAGGATAATCACCTCAACCAGCTTATCATCAAATTTGCTATTGATAGCCAATATATTCTCTATAAACCGAAAAGCCGACCCTTTTCCCAGAGGTTCTTTGAGATGAGAGAGTTGATAATCTTGATAAACCTCCAAACCATCATTCTCAAAAATAGCATTCTCCTCTTCAAGGTCAAAAAGACTCCGAGAAGAGATAGCGATAACCAGTTTATCATCTAGTGTGTATGACATATTTTTCCTTTAATAAAATAATTATTATAATTTCAAATTAATTCAGTTTTTAATTTATCAACTATAATCTTTCCTC
>DAOVZV010000238.1 GCA_030634925.1 Sulfurovum sp. | reverse complement strand
CTCCACTGCTTATGATAGTATTTTTGTCTCTATAATAGTCTATCAAGAAGTCATTGCATAGCTGTTCATATACTAGTGATGAAAGTCTCTCATTGTGTTGATTGAAGTTGGATATAAACCTATCTGATACACCTCTTGATAATTCATCACTATAATATGATACAAATCCAAACCAAAAACGCATATATGGTTTTTGGAAGTGTAGCTTGTCTTGGATGCGATATGAGCGATACTCTTTTTTGATTTTTTGTTTGGGATGCTGTCTTAATGGAGCTTCTCTGGATGCTCGAAAAGACAAAATATTTAGTGATATAAGTTGATTGATTATATCCTCTCCGACCTTTTGACTTAGTTTGGATTTACGGATAGATGAGTATATCTTGCCATCTCCTCTAGCTATAGATGAGAGTATCTCTCTGTATGGACTATCCAATATATAAGATGGAGATATAAGCTCTTGAAATTTATAAAAGTCTGCTACAAAGTTTGACTCATCTAATGATGAAAAATTATCTAAATAGTCACTAGGCATACTATCTTCTACACCACCAAATATAGAGAAGTGTTGAACTAACTGCTCTAGTGATAGGTGTGGGAAGTGTTTATAAAACCTCTTAAATAGTGCTTTGATGTGCTTACCTTTGTATTATATTAAATATTTTAACATACTTTTATTTGAATTACCGTATGATTAATAATTAATCACACAAAAAGATAATTTATGGAAACATTTTGCACCACATCAGATAAGATAGATAATATAATAAAGAGTTTCAATCTCACAAAGACACTTTTTGTCTCATCAATAATAATAGGTGAAGCAAATATAGGCAAAAAGTCTCTAGCCAAGCACTTATTTCCCAATGCTCCTATAGTATCAGGAGAAAATCAGAGTGAAGTAGAGGATGCTCTCAAAAATCACGATGAGATAATCATCACCAACTTTGAGAAGCTAAGTAATCATAGCAATCTATCTTTTGACAATAAAAGAGTAATAGCTACGGCTGATTATATTGGTAATCAACAAAAGATAGATGATATGTTTGCATTTATATATGAGATGCCCCCACTCAAAGAGAGACCAAAAGATATAGAGTACCTCAAAGAGATATTTATCAAAGAGGCAAAATCTGTCTTTATGATAGATGACAATAGTATAAATATGGACAATATACCACTAAATCTAAGTAAAAATAGCAAAAGCCTCAAAAAGTCTATATTTTTATATCTATTCAAGCATACACTTAATGAGAAAGAGATACAAGATGTAGTCTATCAATATATACACAAAAACTTGGATGGAAATGATGGCTATAGACAATATATACAGTTGTATGAAAAGCCTCTAATCAAAGCAGGACTAAATAAATTTGGCTCACAACTACAACTATCACAAGTACTGGGTATCAATAGAAATACACTTAGGAAAAAAATATATGAACACAGTATCAATTAATTTTGAACCATTTGTAGAGTGGGATAATAACCCATTTATACTATTTGACCACGATGGTAAAATAGTATATCTAAACAACGCATCAGAGATACTATTTGGTTATGTATCCAAAAAAGAGATATATGATATAGCAGTCTCTTACGCTCCTCAAAGCTTTGGATACAAGACAACTTCTCTTAGTCTAGGATATGATACATTTGTGTTTCACGCTATTACAGTAGGATATGAAGATGAGGACAATATATCTATCAGGCTATACAATACTCCACGCATCAAATCCAAACAGCCAATAGAGACAAACAAACTCATAGAGACTGATATAAATATTCTACTAGAAGCAAACCTAGCACTATTTAGAACTAAAAATAGTAATCACCTACAGCTACTAGCAGACCAAGAGTTACCACCATTCAAAATAGACCAAAACAATTTCTCAAAACTACTACGAAAAGTATTTGATACATTTAGAGCGTCTGATTCTATATATATATCACTAAAACTACTATTTGGTCAATATGTAATCATCAATAACCACAGAGAGGGAATAATAGAGTTATCAATATCTGCCAATGGTCGATATGTAAATATGGATAAAGATATAACCCAATTAGCAGAGATAAACCAAATCAGATGCTTCCTAAAAGAATACTCTATCAAAATGGAAATACCATTGATTAAAAATTAATCATACAAAGAGAGTAGAAAATTCCCATACTATGCTATTATTCTTGCATATTTATAAAAATAAAAGGATTAGTATGAAATTGAAATTTTCAGCTCTTTTGGCAATGTTCTTGCCAGTTTTTGCTTTTGCAGAAGATAAACTAGATTCAGGAGATACAGCGTGGATGATGATATCTACAGCACTTGTATTACTTATGACACCAGCAGGTTTGGCACTATTTTATGGTGGTATGACTAGAAGCAAAAATGTTCTCAACACTTACGCTATGGTAATGGGTGGATTTGTAGTTGCATTTGTTGTGTGGATTGTAGCAGGTTACTCTATCGCATTTGGTACAAATGAGAATGCAATGCTCCAAAATGTATTTGGTGGGTTCAATCATATTCTTCTCAATGGTATCAATTGGACAGACCTTAGTGGTACATATCCAATGTTTGTATTTATCGCATTCCAAGGTACTTTTGCAGCGATTACAGTAGCTATCGCTTCTGGTTCTGTAATAGGTAGAATGAAATTTTCTACTTGGATAGTGATTGTTATCCTTTGGGGACTACTAGTATATGCACCTATTACTCACATGGTTTGGGGTGGAGACGGAGCTTATCTATTTGATGCTGGAGCTTTGGACTTTGCAGGTGGTACAGTTGTACACATG
>DAOVZV010000008.1 GCA_030634925.1 Sulfurovum sp. | reverse complement strand
GAAAAATCATGGAACAAAATATCAGAACAAGAGTCACTAGATATGAGTGATAATCCCAGTGAAGAGTTGGAAAAATTAGCTGAATTTAATGCCAAGGTTATATTATTTCTAGTTGATGGGATTGATATTGAGTGAAATTGAAATTTTATTTGACTATAAGGAGACTCACCCACAAAGAGAAGTCACTCCCACTCTCACTCCCTCATACTCACAATAAACATCTCTATCTTTATAATCAAATGCCTCTTTTGTTTTTATAAATTTAATGCCATTTGGAGGGATGCACTCTGTGGTGAAATTTTCTTTTTGGCTTCCTATGTTTATGGGAAATTTGCTGGTGTTTAGTACCCAGAAGTCTGTGTGGTCTATGTGTTGGTTATTTTGGACTTTTACTCCGTGTTTATGGCAACTTGCGAAGCTCTCTAATAGGAAAATATCGTGATAAAATGTATCTTCTACTCCTTCTTCTAGTAATATACCTAGATGGTTTCGTGAGACGAAAGCTACGATGTCTATATTGTCTGATGTTTGTTGGTTTATGATGGTGTATAGCTCTTTTTTGTCTGTGATGTCTTCCATTCCTTTGAATGAGTGGTAGGCATTTATGTGTCCTTTCATTATGCTATTTTCAAACTCTTCAAAGTATTTATACTCTGTATATATCTTTTTGTTTTGTATCATTTTGGATATTCCATCACCCATTTTTTTGCTTTTGTTTATCACTTTGCACTCTATCAATGGGTCTATATGTTTGGTTCTTAGTATTCCTATATAAAAAAATAGCATATTTAGCTTATCTCCTATGAAATTGAAGAACCTAGAGAGAGGATTATTAGCTCCAAACCATTTTTCTAATAGACTGAGAATATAACTTAATGCAAATACTTGAAAGATAGGTGCTAACCAAGAAGAGGCAAACCATGAGAATATCCAAGTGAAGAGTTTGCTAGAAAATAGTAAAATGGCTTTTAGAATACTCTCTATGATGAGTTTAATCTCTGCAAATAGAAGTAGATTGTCAAGATAACCAACAAAGTGGACACTCCACGCAAAAATAACTGCACCTACTATTATCACAAATAGATTTTTGAGTTTTGCTTTTAGATTGAGTCTCATATAGAAATTCTTGACTTCGATTAGTCCTTCTGTGAGGTGGTCTATGATGTTTTCCTTGACCCATACCATCAATATACTATCCATAAACCATCTTTTGATGATAAGTATCAGAGCTTTGATTAGTGTTAGACCTTTGAGAAAGGCTATGATTTTTAGTTTGGAGGCAAACCAAAGAGATAGGATACTACCCTTGAAGACAAGTGCTACAGCAAACATATATCCCATCAGCCATTCATAAGATATAGGATGGATATATTTGAGCATTGTCACGATAAATACAGGTAATAAAATAGCAATAATGGCTTTGTATCTTCTTTTCATAGCTTCTCCTAAGAAGTGTAATTCTATCATAGTAAGATAAAAAGAGTTTAATAAGTTTGAGGTTTTTGTAGAGTTATAAGAGGATTGTTCGATTGCTTATACTCCCTCAAAGAGGAAGTATAAATTTGCTATTAAGCACCTGGGATATGTTGTCTGTGTTCTACTGAGTATGTAAATGTAGGTGTTGTTAAGTTTTGGATATATTTAACAAATTTACCTGTTTTTGACTCATAGATACCGATACGACCAGTTGTCCACTCTGAAATCATAGTCCATTCACCGTGATTTGCAGGTTCTGCGTGAAGCAATCTAGGTTGTACTGGATTTTTAACCACAGCACCAAGTTTAGTAGGCATAGGCATCAATTTCTCTTTACTAATTTTAGAAGCTACTTCGTTTACAGGTACTTTCTCATATTGAGTAGCATCCCAAGTTTGAAGTACTTTGTGAGTTTTAGCATCAAGTAATTGACCTTTTTTCTTACCAACTTTGATAATTCTATCTACTTCTAGTGTATCTTTGTTTACAAGATGAACTTCATTGTACTTATCAGGTTTACCAAGTACACAGTCAGCCCAAAGGTATGGAGTATCATGTGCCGTACCGATAAATAGACCACCACCAGCAGTTGTTACTTTTTTCACAATTTTCCAGTTAGAATCCCAAATAACAACAGAACCAATATTCATACTAACAGTAGCGTGAAGTTGTTTCTTTTGACCTTTTGAGTACCAAGATGAACCTTGACCTGGATGTGGCTTAGATTTTTTACCAGTATGTATTTTCGCAGCCAATTTCTTAGTTTTGAAATCTACAATACCCATAACATCACTACCTTGAGAAGCAATCATAAAGTATCTACCGAAGTCTTCACCCTCATCTTCATTCAAGAAAGCATCATGAAGAATTTTACCAATATTTGGAATATCTCCAACGATTGGGAAGTTAGGCTTAGAGTAATCAATAATATATGTATGTCCACCATCTTTAAGAGCCATTGCGAAGTATGGTCCATAAGGAGTATCTGCTAGAGATGCAACTCTTGATGGTCCAATTTCTCCATCAGGGTCAATTACACGGCTAGTATCATACGCTTTTAGAGGTTCAAGTGTTTTTGCATCACATAGTACTGCACCACCTGGGTTATAGTTACCAGCGATTACATATTTACCATCTGGAGAAACTGCAAGTCCTCTTGACTCTTGACCAACTTGTACTGATGCTAACGCAGGTTGCCCTGGAGTACCAATATCAAACATAGTCAATTTACCTGAACGAGAGATAGAGTAAGCATATCTTGGCTCATTTTTATTAGTTACTGTAACATGAACTGCAAATCCAGCTTTATGACGAGATAGTACTTCACCAGTAGTTGAATCAATGAAGTCCACCAAAGATGCATCTCTTTCTGTTGCGAATGTAATATCTTTTACATTTGCAACTTCACCATTTTTGATAGAACCATCTTTTGCAACTGGATGTTTTTTGGCCAATGCTTCTCTGTCTGCCATTATTGTCCAAGTTTTCTTGACTTCATCAAGGTCTAGTGTAAGCTCAACAGTATTTTTCCAATCCATCAACCAATCAATCATTCCAGTTGCATCATCTGCTGAGAATGAAGAGTTCCATGCTGGCATTGCAGTGTTATCAACACCGTCCATAATTGCACCAGCTAGAAATTCTCTACTTTTTGCTTTAAGTGCTTTTGGTCTAAGGTCTGAACCAACACCACCTTGATGGATAGGACCGTGACAACCTTGACACTCTTTTTCATATACATTTGCAAAATCCATAGTAGATGTACCTGCAAAGGCAAAACTTGTAGTTAATGCTGTAACTGCTGCTATACTTAAAAGTTTCTTCATATTTTTCTCCTTTAATGATAAAATAGACTTCAAAATCATCCCCTTCAAAGTCTATCTTAATATGCTATATCTAAATTTTAGACAACCAATTGTTTGGGTTAAGTAATTGTAACTATAACTCAATCAATATCTTCTTATTTACCCTCTAGTTTTGCTTTTTCTTGCTTATAAATCCAAAACATTGGTAATATAATTACAGTGTGCAAAAATATAGTCAATGTCATTGGACCTTGATTTAGCATTCCAAAAAAACTAGGTACTACATCTGTAAAAGCGTCAATCATTTAGTCTCCTTTTTATTAGATTGGATAGAGACATATTATGCCTCTACCTCCTGTGTTTTCTTACCGATAGTTAATAAATCCCACACTAAATAGACAAATCCTATAAGTGTTACAACACCCATAACAGTTCTCCATGTTTGTGCTTGAACATACCATGCAAGTTCTTGAGCAACAAAGAAACCATTCCAAGTAGCACCAAGCTCAGCTCTCTCTACAAGTACTTGCTCATATCCAGCGATTGTCAATGCAATAGTCATTCCCATTACACCAAATGTGATAAGGAAAATACCCATTTTTGTCTTGAATGTCATCTTCATTCTCTCGATACCATTAGCTTTTTGAACACCATAATACATCATACCAATAAGGATAGTTGCATAAGCACCAAAGAACGCTAAGTGACCGTGAGCTGCTGTAAACTGTGTACCGTGCGTATAGATATTAACTTGTGGTAGTGTATGGAAGAAGCCCCATATACCAGCACCCAAGAAGTTACCAAATGCATTAGTTACAATCCATGCCATAGCAGGACCATTTGTAATAACACTAGCTGTTTCACCTCTAGCATGTGCTGCACCTTGCTCTTTACCCCAATCATAAAGGACATGAACAAACATCGCAATCAATGGAACAGGCTCTAGTGCTGAGAATAATGCACCAATTTCCCACCAGTATTCAGGTGTACCAATCCAGAAGTAGTGATGACCCATACCAAGTATTCCTGAGCCAAATAGCATCAATACTTCAATCCATAGCCACATCTCAACGATTTCTCGTTTTGCACCTATCAATCTAATCAACGCATACGCTGCAAGTGTTCCTACGAATACTTCCCAAGTAGCTTCAACCCAAAGGTGTATTACCCACCACCACCAGAATTGATCCATAGAGATATTATCTGTAAAGAACATACCTGCAAGATATAGACCAGCTAGTGCCAATAAGTTGGCAACCATAACAGTCATAATACCAGTTTGTGTACCTTTGATATATGTAGCAAATACATTCCAGTAGAATATAAGTACAACAACAACGATACCAATATCAGCCCATCTTGGAGCTTCTATATATTCACGACCTTCATGAATTAGCCAAATACTCTCTTCTGTACCTGCTCCAACTTGAACAAAGATATAGACAAGAACAACAATTGTAACAGCTACTGTAAGTATCCAGAAAGCAATTTTACCAAGTCCGATATTTATAGTTTCTAAGCCTGTTTCATCTGTAATCATCATATATACAGAACCAATCATAGCATAAAGCATCCATACTACAAGAGCATTGATATGCACCATTCTAGCTACAGAGAAGTCAAATATTTCAAATAAGAATCCTGGAACCAAAAATTGAATAGCAGCGATAAGCCCCATAAGTAATTGAGCACCAAAGAGTATAACTGCTACTCTGTAATACATCATTCCTAGTCTTTGTCCTTCGTTAGTAAACGAATTAGTTTTAATACTAGTGAGCATGAGAGACTCCTAATTTGAATTGTTCAGCTGTTTTTGAGAAGTTTCTAGGGAACCCATTGGTATCTATACTACTCATATGTTTAAGGAATGCTACCAAACCTTTTGCTTCGTCTGCTGTAATACCAAGATTTGGCATCATTCTAGCATGAGTTGGATATTGAGATGGGTTAATCAAGAATTCAGCCATTGCTTCTTCTCTAGTTGATTTACCAGTCATAGGCATCATTGGACCTTTATCACTCCACATAGGGTCTAACCATGCTTTAGTAAGGTCAGGAGCAAAGTAAGCACCATTTCCTAGAAGTGTGTGACAATTCATACAATTTTTTGATTGAGAAGTAAGTTTACCTAAGTGTAATAACTCAGCTGCCTCTTCTACGCTCCATTCTTTTCCGAAAAATGGCTCTTTTGCTCCAATTATTGGAACTTCATGCCCTCTTTTTTTACTCATTTGGTAATCAATATTATAATTAATTACAGTTGGTGCTGGAACTCTCTTGATTGTTCCTGCTTTTAGGTCTTCATCTGTACCCATACTAATTTGTCCCAATGTGTCAAAAGTTAGCCAAATAAGTAATATAGATGCAAATCCAGTTACCCAAGCAGCCGACCTACGCCAAAATGGAATACTAGTCCATACAGATAGATTTTCGTTTGCCATGTCTCCTCCTTAAATTTTGTTGCTTGTTGTATGCGTATCTTTATATCTTTCATCAGTGTCTTCTATCAATCTAAAATATAGGTGAGGAACAAATAGATAAGCTACCATAGCTATCATCAGTACTTTAGATGTGAAAGGTTCACTTTGAATCATAACAGATAAGTCATATAAGCAGTAAGTTTGTAATGCCCAAAATATATACCCAAGAGGCATCCATTTTTTGGAAAAATAACCCATTTTAGATAGAGTAATGAGCGCTGCGTATCCTACTCCAAAAACTAAAACAAGTGTCGATACTACAAAAATTGGTAAGAACATATCTATAGCAATTTCTGGTCTTGTAATAAGTATTTCCATAATAAAAAATCCTTTTGAATACTATTATTTACTAATAAGCATAAGTGTATTATCTCTATTTGTATCTAAAAAACACTTGATATATATCAAATTTGAGTAAGTAATTATAAAATCTATCTTTATTTTATCAGAAATCAACAGCATAATAATATTTGGATAAAAGTAGTTGCTTAGTTAGTGATTATTATACCTACTATTAATTAAATCTTATAATATATTTAACTTCTAATTATGAAAAATGAAAACTACCACTTGACACTTTGCAAAAAATATACTATACTTTGACAAAAATTAAGGAATTTACTATGAAATCTCTTTTTCGTATCTCTGGATTTACACCTTATATCTTTATTATTCTTCTCAATGCTATGACTGATTTGGGTCATAAAATTGTATTGCAAAATACGGTATTCAAAGCTTATGATAGTTCGGAGCTTATTATGCTTACTGCTGTTATCAACTCTTTGATTTTGTTGCCTTTTATATTTTTATTTTATCCTGCTGGAGTGTTGTCTGATAAGTATCCAAAGACCAAGATTATAGAATATGCATCTGCTTTTGCTATTTTGATTACATCTTTGATATTGGTCTCTTATTATATGGGATGGTTTTGGATTGCTTTTGGTTTGACCTTTGTATTGGCTGGACAGAGTGCTATATATTCTCCTGCCAAATATGGACTTATCAAAGAGATGGCAGGTAAGGAGCATTTGGTATCTGCTAATGCGTTGGTGCAGTCTGTGACTATCGTATCTATATTGGTAGGTGGAGTTGTATATTCTATATTTTTTGAGTATTTGTTACGAGATAGAAGTATTGAACCATCGCAGATATTGGAGTATATCGCACCTATTGGGTATCTGCTCATAGCTAGTAGTGTGGTGGAGTATCTATTGGCTAGAAGACTGGTACAGAAGTTCAAGAGAGTCAATAATCCAAATAGTGTCAAAGAGAAAGTAAGTATAAAGATAATCACTCAAAATAGAGCTGTTTGGCTTAGTATTATAGGACTTAGTATATTTTGGGGAGTATCACAAGTAGTTGTAGCGATATTTGGTGATTTTCTCAAGTCAAATTTGGGTATTACAGATACTATCGTAGTACAAGGTCTCATCGCTATATCTGGAATAGGGATTATCCTAGGTTCACTATTTGCAGGACGAGTGAGCAAAAACCATATAGAGACAGGTATCATCCCTCTAGGGGCTTTGGGTGTATCCTTGTCTCTATATATGTTGCCATCTTTACAGAGTGTCTGGAGTTTAGGAGTAGTATTGATAATTTATGGGTTTTTCGCAGGGCTTTTTGTAGTACCTCTAAACTCTTTGATACAGTTTGCTACTCCTACTGATAGACTAGGCAAAGTTTTGGCAGGAAATAATCTTATGCAAAATATATCTATGTTTGGCTTTTTGGTTATGACAGCTTTGTTTGGATACTTTGAACTATCATCTATTTGGTTGTTTTATATCGTGGCGTTTATCGCATTTTTGGGTATGGGATATACTCTTTGGCAGTTGCCTCAATCTCTTGTGCGTTATTTGGTGAGATTGATAGTTGGATTTCGATATAGGCTAGATGTAGATGGACTTGAAAATATCAAAGGAGGAAAAGGGATACTTCTACTAGGTAATCATATATCATTTTTGGATTGGGCTATATTGCAGATGGCATATCCTGAACAGATACGATTTGTGATGGAGAGACACTATTATGATAAATGGTATCTGCGAGGGATATTGGACTTTTTTGAAGTAATACCCATATCAAGTAGAGGAAGCAAGGGAGCATTGGCAAAGGTGACAAAAGCTCTCAATGATGGTCAGACTGTAGCACTATATCCTGAGGGTCATATATCTCGTAATGGTCATCTAGGAGAGTTCCAAAGAGGATTTGAGATAGCCCTAAGAGGTGTAGAGAATACCATAATAATACCGTTTTATATTAGAGGTCTTTGGGAAGATGACTTCTCTTATGCATCCAAAAAGATGAAAAACAAAAAGACAAAAGATATAAGTGTGAGCTTCGGTAAGCCTATATCATCTGATAGTGATACCCAAATAGTCAAAAAGGCAGTAATTGATTTATCTATAGAGGGATGGAAGAATTATGCCAATAGACTACCTTGTGTACCAAAGGCATGGATATATAGTGCAAAAGAGGTAGGTAATGGATTGTGTATGGCTGATTCTACTGGTGTTGAGGTGAGTGGAGATAGATTTATTACAGGGGCTGTGATGATGGCTTCATCTTTGAGACCTATAGTGAAAAAGAGTCAAAATATAGGAGTATTACTACCCACATCAGTAGGTGGTTCTATGGGCAATATAGCTCTATTATCTCTAGGCAAGACTATCGTAAACCTCAACTACTCTAGTGGAGAAGATAGCCTATTGTACTCATTGGATATAGCAGATATAACTCAGATAGTAACATCAAAGAAGTTTATCACAAAGCTAAAAGCCAAAGGATTTGACTTATCCAAAGTACTAGATAATGTTGAGGTAATTTATCTCGAAGACATCAAGCATAGTATGAGCAAAACCAAAGCTATACTTACTTTAGGATTGGTCAAGATAGCACCTGCTTGGTTATTGTCTCTATGCTTTGTCAAGAGTTCAGATACTGATGATACTGTGGCTATATTATTTTCTAGTGGAAGTGAGGGACGACCAAAAGGTATAGCCCTAACACACAAAAATATAATGGGAAATATCAAGCAGACTGTGACAGTACTCAATCCCAAAGAGGATGATATTATGCTAGGAACTCTACCGATATTTCACTCATTTGGATTGACTGTGACTACACTTTTGCCTCTGATTGAGGGTATCCCTGTAGTATGTCATACAGACCCTACAGATGGATTGGGTATAGGTAAGATAACAGCCAAATATAAGGCTACAATACTACTAGGGACTGCTACATTCTTTAGATTATATACGCGAAATAGGAGATTACACCCTCTGATGTTCGATAGCCTAAGATTGGTCATAGCAGGAGCTGAGAAGCTATCTATAGAGATAAGAGAAGCATTCAAAGATAAGTTTGGTCACAATATATATGAGGGATATGGAGCTACAGAGACTACACCAGTAGCATCAGTAAATATCCCAAATGTACTTATGCAAGAGTCATGGAGAGTACAAGTGGGCAACAAGATAGGCACAGTAGGATTACCAGTCCCAGGAAGTAGCTTCAAGATAGTAAACCCTGATACATACCAAGAGTTACCCATAGAAGATGAGGGAATGGTATTAATAGGAGGTACACAAATTATGAAAGGCTACATCAAAGACCATCAAAAAACATTAGATGCCATCATAGAGATAGATGGTATCAGATGGTACATCACAGGAGACAAAGGCAGAGTAGATAGCGATGGCTTCCTCACCATAGTAGATAGATACAGCAGATTTGCCAAGATAGCAGGAGAGATGATAAGCCTAGGATTAGTAGAGACCAAAATCAACAAAATACTAGATGAAGAGAACCAAGTAGCCATCACAGCAATACCTGACTCCAAAAAAGGAGAGAGATTAGTACTATTACTAGAGGGAACATTGGATATAAAAGAGTTAAAAGACAAAATCAAAACAATAGACCTAAACCCTCTATACATACCAACAACATACCACAAAGTAGAGTCACTACCTAGACTAGGCACAGGAAAAGCAGATTTAAAAGGATTAAAAGTATTGGCTTTGGAGTTGGGATAGTTGCTAATCTATTATTAGCAACTTAAATCATCAAGCCAAAGGTACTTTATGTGTAACTGACTCAGGCATTAAGCCTAGTAAAACTTTTCTCACTTTTGACCAGTAAGCAGATAATAGTAGTAGTGAGAAACCTATTATTACTCCTACTATGGCAAAGCTATTATCTTCGATGCCATATCTATTGAATAGTGAGTTTAGTGCATATACTACATACGCCAATGACGATACCATAAATGCTCTTCTGTCTATGATTAGTGATATACTAGATAGGATTATGTAGAGTATTATTATGCTTATCATAGTTATTATGCCATTGTCACTATCATCGAAAACTCCCAATAGGCTAAATATAGAGTGGACTATGAGAGGAGATGATATTAGATGTAACCAAAAAGCTACATCTGAATTTTGGGTGACTCTTTTGGTATCTTTCATATCCCATCTAAGAGCTATTACAAAGGTAATGATACCTGCTAATAATATAAAGAAAAATATAAAATCTTCTAATGGAGGAGATATAGATATGATAGTGGATATTACA
This sequence comes from Sulfurovum sp., assembly GCA_030634925.1. Lineage (GTDB taxonomy): Bacteria > Campylobacterota > Campylobacteria > Campylobacterales > Sulfurovaceae > Sulfurovum. The sequence continues at coordinate 2,139 of DAOVZV010000008.1, read as the reverse complement.
AATGCTATAGCTACTATCATCCCTGATGCTACTGTGATGGGTACTCCAAATCGTCTCCAATGAAGATATGTAAATATGATAGTAATACCTGCTGATAGAGCGATAGAACCATTACTATTAATCTGTGAATAGTTATTAAATAAGTCCATAAATCCAAAAAATAGGCTACTTACAAATGTCATCAAAAGTACAATAGCAGGAAATGACATCTTTCGTTTACGCACAAAAAACTCTGCTAGTCCCCATGATAATAGTGCTATTGTCATTGATGCTAATATTTCACTAGCATCACGCACTACCCACGATACAGAGACAATCATAAGCAAAGAAGCTATAACTACAAATATATCATTAAATCCTGAAATAAGTCTAAAGTTCTCTTCATCTACAGATGGAGAGATTTTGTCTTTTGAGACCATTTGACGAAACTCATCTACTGCCTTGGTGGTAAATATTTCTTTTTCTATGGCTTTGTTTAAATCTTCATTGGTGTACATATTTGTCCTTTTAGGTTATTCTACTTTCATAGATAAGTCTATCCATTTGGATTGGTGTATTATCGAGCCTGAGCTTATGGCATCTACTCCTGTTTGGGCAATATCTCTTATGGTATCTAATGTGACATTTCCACTAGCTTCTATGAGTATATGAGGGTAGTTTTTATCTCTGTATGCTACTACTTCTTTGGTATTTTGGTTTGTCATATTGTCACACATTATTATCTCAGCACCAGCCTTCATAGCTCTTTTTGCCATATCCATATTTTCACACTCTATCTCTACTTTGGAGGTAAATGGTATCTTTTGACGCACTTCTACCATAAACGCATCTAAATCATCTATGGTTTTTAGATGTGTATCTTTGAGCATTAGAGAGTCGTCTAGTCCCATACGGTGATTTATCCCTCCTCCACAACGAACGGCGTATTTCTCAAATATTCTAAGAAGTGGTCTGGTTTTTCTTGTATCTAGTAGTTTGACTCCTGTGCCTTTTAGGGCTTCTACATACTCTGCTGTGAGTGATGCGATAGAACTAGCATGAAGTACCATATCTAGTATAGACCTCTCTAGTGATAGTATCGTCTTGGAGTCTCCTGATACAAATAGTAGCTTCTCTCCTATATCAAAAGAGTCACCATCTCCTATATGCCACTCTAATTTCAAATTATACATCTTTGCCAATGCCTCTACATACTCATATCCTGCAAAAACTCCACAGCTTTTGGCTATGATATAAGCCCTGATTGGTTTGCTATGGCTAATCCTAGAAAATAAGTCACCTCTGCCTACATCTTCTGCTATCAATGATTTTAGAAACTCTTCTTTTTGCATTTTTAACCTTTTTGCAAAACGATAACACTTTTGGTCTAAAAAGAGACTTATTTTTGATTATTAGTTATATGAGAGTTAGTAGGGAGGAGAAATTTATATATTGTTTGAGATATTATCACGCAAAGCGTGATAATAGTTTGTTTTTAGTTTTTGATACAACGGACGGAGTAACCTGTTGCTCTATATGATTTAGACCATAATATTTCCTTATCTGTATATGTAAATGCTATATTTGTATTTCTAACAGATATATTGCTATCATCTATATCAGTAGTCCATATATATCCTATATCATCATCATTTTCAATTATCTCAGAATTACTAGAACGAGAACCACCAAGAGATAGATTTAGGCTAGAAGCAAAAGCACTATCTGCATCTGTAATATTTTCATCAAATACTAATCTCTCTAGTTCTGCTTGAGATGGAACATACCAACCTTTTGGACATACACTATTATCAGTTTTACTCATCCAAGACTCTTTTCTTTGAGTTAAAAAACCTGATGTAGATTCTGTACCATCTTCTGTTAGCCAATCTTGTAATCCTGTAGCACTTATTTCATGAGCATTAGATGCATAAGGGAATGTATATGGGTCTTCATCTTGTGTATTTGTATTATTTCTCTCTTGTGCTCCATCTATTCCTCTACCCCATTGAAATACCCAACCATAACACTCTGTATCTCTAGGTCCTATACATTTAGCATTTGCACCTAAATCTCTATCTGACCATATATTTCCATCTGCTGCATGAACTTCACAATAGACTTTGTCATCTACTGGAAAACAAGAATCATTTGCATCAT
>DAOVZV010000367.1 GCA_030634925.1 Sulfurovum sp. | reverse complement strand
TAGGAAATCACATAGAAGCGACAAGACCAATATTTGGATTAAAGTAGAAATCAAAAATATCACACCACAGACCCAAAATCTATTTTTGCACAACTCCACAGGATATGTAAACAAAGAGTTGGACTTTTATGAGATAGAAAACCACAAAATCATCAATCAATACAAGACAAGTCTATTAGCAAATATTGGTATGGAGTATCTACACGGCTCGGATGCTATATATCCATTTGTCCTACTACCCAAACAGACCAAAACACTCTACTTGCACATAAAGACATTCTCTTATCAATATTATGAGATACTGATATTTGATAATTATCACTCTATCCAAAACCTCATCAAAAAACATATATTTATACTTCTCATCATCGGTATATTTATCGCATTGATGATTTATAATCTAATGCTTTACTTCAATACCAAATATATAGACTATCTATACTACTCTATTTATATATTTTGGGTGACTTTATGGGTAGGATATGAGTATGGACTACTATCTCACTACCTAGATATATACGGTATGACGGCTTATCTATTTAATTTTACTATCATTATAGCAGAGATTATATTAGTGATATTTGTCAAGTCCATACTAGATACCAAATCACTATTTCCTAACGAAAATAGATGGCTAGATTTGATTATATTGATATTTATACTAAATATATTATACGCTTTTTTAGACCCTTTTGGAGCGATGGATATATTTTATATCGTGATGGTTATATCCCTGATAATATATGTCGTATCGGGCATATCTATATATATCAAAGGCAGTCAATATATATCATTTATACTCATAGCACAGTTTTGGTTTATCATATTTGGTATCATTAGCCTACTATTTTATGAGGGCTTCATAGCATACAACTTTTTGAGCAGACACGCATTTGGATTGGGAATTATGATAGAAGCATTTTTCTTGACATACCTACTATCTTATCGTATCAATATAATCAGAAAGTCAGAGAAAGAGACCAAAGAACAGAACCTACTACAAGAAAACAAGCTAAAAGCACTAGGCGAACTACTAGACAATATATCCCACCAATGGAGACAACCACTAGCCCAAATCAACTCATCAGTTATGGTACTAGACAGCTCACTATCCAAAGCAGGACACCTAAATACAAATATAGAAAACCACCTAAATCAAATCGAGTCTTCATCTATATTTATGTCCAGAACCATAGACGACTTCAAATCCATATACAACAAAAGCCACAAACAACAAAGATTTAATCTCCAAACATCCATAGAAGAGAGCTTTGCTATACTCAAATCCAGCTACACCCATCACAATATCAATATGCAAATAGACATAGATAACCAAATAAATATTTTTGGCTTCAAAAACGAGTTCCAACAAGCCATATTGGTCATCCTAAACAACGCAAAAGATGCCCTAATATCAAACACTCCAACAGACAGACAAGTCAAAATTAAAAGCCACAAAATAGACAACTCATACAGACTAGATATATGCGACAACGCAGG
>DAOVZV010000093.1 GCA_030634925.1 Sulfurovum sp. | reverse complement strand
GGAAAAGTGATTAAAGCTACTTCTATTCGGGGCTTTTTAGTTAAGCTCAAACTTTTTATTCTTGCTTATAGTATTGATAGGTTTTTTAAGCTCTCTCACTCTACTCAATCTTTGGCTTTTAACTAGCAGTTTGAGTTAAATCTATAATAATTATATGTGAGAATGACACTTCTGTAGAATGGAAAAGTTTAGATGATGCTAGAGCAAATTCTGAAGATTGTAATTATGATAAAGCTTCTTCTTTTAATCAAAGATTTTAAAGTAAATAATTTTTTTAGTTCCCACAATTTTGTGGGAACTATAGAAATCTCTACTCACAAGATTTAGGATAGGCATATAATTCTACCTCTTTTTTCTTTCCTGATTTACTTATCTCATATAGTTTTAACTTTGAGCGTTTATTCTTTAAGGAGAGTAGAATTTCACCTGTATATTTATATCCTTTTCTCGGCATAAAGAAAAAAGGTTCTGAGCGTAAATAATCAGCATATATTACTGTAGCTCCATTTATAAAAGTTAAATTTAATCTATGCCATACATTAGGTGTCATACTCCAACTATTTGTGATAGTTGGTTTTAGAGTTTTAGTACCTAAAGCTTTGGAAATACACTGTCCATCTAATGATTTTATCTCTATTTCAGCCATAACATAAGTCATATTGGCAGGTTTTCCAAAAGTAATAAAAATATTATTACCTCCTATAGTAGGCTGTTTATATTTATTATCACAACCTACTATCATAAGTAAGAAGATGAGTATCAGAGTAATTTTTGGCATAATGTTCCTTTTTTATAATTCACAGTCGTCAAGATAAGATTTGTAAACATCTTTTCTAGCTTGTGTATTGGGGTTAATCTCATAAATATCTATCGTATTGATACTTTTTTGATAACTGATTTGAATTTCATAAGAAAATCCTTTTCTAACTTTGAAATAAGCAGAACGAGACATATTTGGTCTGCTTAGCATCAATCCACTATATGCTACCTTGATGAGTATCCACTTATCTTGAGGTAATCCTACTGATATAGTACCTTGCTTTATACGAGTTGCTCCTAGATATTTCTTTTGACACATCTCATTTAGTTCGGTAAAGTATATAACTTTATTGATAGCTCCAGAAGATTGGTACTTGACTCCATCCATATAACGAACAGGAGTCTTCAAAGTATAAATAATATTTACATTTTTACTATATTTTGGATTTAATTCTTTTATAGATTGACACCCTAAAAGAGTAAAAGATATTAAAATAAATCCTATTTTTACTATATTTGATTTTATATATTCATAAATCCTATACTCTATCCCCTTGCCCAATCGTCCGTAAGGAGTCTAAACTCATCAGCATCACTCAAGGATGTCACTAACTTTGTACTCTTTGAGCCATTAGGATAAATATCTACAACCATCACATAATGTCGAGACATACTTAAATGATTAGGAACACGAGATAGATATAGTGTAGTTTTATTAGGAAAAACAGTTATATGGCTACGATAATCACTATCTATATTGGTATTATTCCCACTTAAACGATAATTAAGATTCAAACATCGTGGCGACATTTTTTTGAAAGTTTTAGTCACATCGGCATAGCTACGATTGACTATATGCTCAGTTTTCTCTGCTTTGATACGAAGTTCCTTGGGAGTATATGCATAAAACGGTATGCATCCTGTGAGCAAAAGTGTTATTCCAAAAAGTACTATAGACTTAAAAGCAAAAATTATTTTCATATTTAACTCCTTTTTATATTTGATTATTATAATATATTTTAGATAAATTATACTTAAATTTAATACTAAATAGGCAACTTCACACTCTGCTGACCTATCTCTTTGTATCTCTTATAATAAGACTCCACAAAATCTCTGATACTCTCTTTAATTGGTAGGTATACTCCATCTTTTTTGATTGTGTATTGGCTTAGGTAGATTGTGGCATCTGCTTTTGATAGGTAGTTTTGTACTAGGTTTTTGTATGCTTCTTGGTATGCTTTTTTCATATTGTCATATTTGCTATAGTCTATCTTTATCTCTTTGTCGTAGCTTATGATTTGGGAGTTAAATAGTATATCTAGGTGTATTAGTCCTTCGCAATAGTATGGTAATACTTCACCTACTTCTCGCCATGCCATTAGTCCTACTGCTCTTCCTACTACATCATCTACTATGTGCTTTTTGAGTTCCTCTTTTTCATTTGAGAAAAATGCCATTAGTCCACCTGCTGTGGCTTTGAACTCTTCTATATTTTTGAATGCTCCTTTGATATTCATCAGGTTTTCTGTGTCTGATGCTATCCATAATATATGACCGTATTCGTGTCCTACTGTGGATATATCATATATCTCTTGCCATAGTTTCGGATTGTTTTCTACTAATGATTTTTGTTTTTTGACGAACTCTCTGCCCATCGTCTCTACACTAAGTTTCATAATTGGTTTGGCTTTTTTCGATTCCATTACAAAGTCTGAATATGCAAATATCTTTTTACCCATCTCTTGTGATACTTGTTCGTCATTTGGTACGACTTGGGCTGAAAATAATCCATTGAACTCTGCACCATAATATAATATTGGCTGACCTATGTATAGTTGTGTCTCATCTACTTGTGTTAGGTTTTTTTCTATTGTATCTATGGCATCTTTGCCTAACTCTTTTGCCATTTGTGTAGAGAAGTTTTTGATATTTGATTTGGTCGCAGAACCCTCTTGTAGTTTGGGATTGATGATACGCAAATCCCACTCCAACGCTACTGCTTTTCTGTAGTGGTCTTCATAATACTCCAGAGGATGACCTACTTGTAGAGGAGTCTTGACTCTCATCCACGCCCTATCTACATCTGCCCATTTGCCTATTAGCTCATCTGTGATAGTATGACCAAAGGCATCTTTGATAGCTGTGAAGTACTCTAGCCACTGCTCTTTTTGTCCAAATACCTCATCTTCATAAGTATTGATAAGTCCTATTAGCTGTTCTAGTGCTATTACTACTTTATTGACCTCTTGGGGGAATGCCAAGGCATACGCCGTACTCTGATACTCTCCATCACTATCTCTAGTCAATACTGAATAACATCTATCTCCCACTACTCCACTCTCATCCAAGTCCAATAGATTTTTCTCTTGCAAAAATGCAAATACAGAGTCATCATCACCATCAAACTGCTTGTGTAAATCACGGTTTACGCCATTGATGATATGGTCATTCCAACTACTCTGCCATACACTCAAAGCGATACCAACATAGTGCATTCCAAATATCAATGAACGATAAAAAGGTGTCAATAGCTTACTCTTTTCTACCCACGCTATGAAGCGTTCGTGACGATTGATATGCATAGTACTTACAAATCCATAAGCTAACTCTTTTTTCATAATTATCTCATCTTGTGTAAATCCACTCTTCTCTAGTACTTGTTCTAACGCATCTTCTCGTAGATTGATAATACGAGTCAAACACGCCATAGTACTATCATCATCTCTAGGTACATCTATCAATGACAAAAAGGCATCAACCAACATATCGGCGTTTTCGTGTCCTCCGTCTATAAGCTTGTAATAGTCATTGAGACTAGCTTGTCTCATCTGTAGTTCATTATATATAGTCTGTAGGTCTTTCATAAATTCTTGTTTTGTCATATTGTCTCTCCTAAAATTTAGAAATTATACCCTTTTTTGTTATTGAGGTTGTGGTATAATGGTATTTATATTAAATATCAGGAAAAATAATGAGCAAAGTATTGACAAACCTCCAGCAACGATGGCTTACGGGTATAGGACTTTTGGGATTAGTGGGAGTAATTGGGTGGATTGATGAGTTTTATGTGATGTGGGCATTTTTGGGTCTTATATATATCTTTGCTTTTTATGAGGCGATGAAACTCTTTAATCTCACATCAAATGGTGCTTATGTATGGGCTGTACTTTTGTGGATAGTAGCATTTTTCTATCCAAACCCTGATGATTTGTTCTTTTTGATAGCTATTGTATTTGCTTCATCTATAGCATATCTACACAATTTTGACAAGAGACTTCTACTTCCATTTTTGTACCCTGTAAGTGGAATACTATTCTTCTTGATACTATACAAAGACTTCGGAATAGAGTCTATGTTTTGGCTTCTTGTCACAGTAGCATTGACCGATATAGGTGCATTTTTTACAGGCAAAGCTATAGGAAAAACCAAATTCTCTGATACATCTCCAAACAAGACTTTGGAAGGTGTATTTGGTGGTATTATATTGGCTACTATTGGTGGGACATTTGCTGGATTGTATGTAGTAGATTGGTATATTGCACTTTTTGTATCACTTCTGACTGCTATATCATCTATCTTTGGAGACCTATTTGAGTCATATCTCAAACGAGAAGCAGGAGTCAAAGATAGTGGAGATTTACTCCCTGGACATGGTGGTATATTGGATAGAATAGATGGATACTTATTTGGTGCTATTGTTATGGTTATATCTTTGAGAGCTTTGATTTAATCTATGTCTAGCATCATACTATTGGGTTCGACTGGTTCTATCGGAGTCAATACTCTAATTATCGCCAAAAGATATGATATATCTATAGAAGCGATAGTAGCAGGGACAAATATAGATTTACTCAATCAACAGATAGCCAAGTTCAATCCCAAAATAGTAGCCATAGCCAATATAGAAGATAGACATAGAGTCAATCATCCTATAGTATTGTGTGGTCAAGATGGGATACTAGAACTGATAGAACGCTCAGATAGTCCCACTGTAGTCAATGCTTTAGTTGGATATATAGGATTAGCCCCTACTCTCAAATCCATAGAACTTGGCAAAAGAGTAGCACTAGCAAACAAAGAATCACTCGTAGTAGCTGGTGAGTTTATAGATATGTCTATGATTACACCTATAGATAGCGAACACTTTGGATTGTGGTACTTGATGAACCAGCGACCTATCAACAAGCTATATATTACAGCCAGTGGTGGAGCATTTAGAGATTGGGATATAGACAAAATCAAAGATGCCTCCTTTGCAGATGCACTCAAACATCCAAACTGGTCTATGGGAAACAAAATAACTATAGATAGTGCCACTATGACCAATAAACTCTTTGAATTATTAGAAGCAAAATGGTTGTTTGACACCACAAATATAGATGCCTTTATAGAGAAAAAATCAATCATACACGCACTAGCAGAGTTCAAAGATGGCTCGACAACAGCTCATTTCGCAGGAGTGGATATGAAGCTACCTATCGCATTTGCTATTCTAGGTGAAGTAAGTGAAGAGATTTTGCCTCCTACTGATTTGTTGAGTATCGGTTCTTTGGAGTTTTTGCCTATAGAAGAGTCTAGATATCCTATATGGAGTATCAAAGAGCATATATTAAAAAACCCTCATCTAGGAGTCGTGATAAATGCGTCCAATGAAGAGGCTATCAAAGCATTTGAAAATAATAAATGTTCATTTTTTGAGATGAGTGAAATGGTATTAGATGCCTATAGTAAATTTGAAAATATAAAAGCCACAAATATAGAAGAGGTTATAGAGATAGATACAGAGGTTAGGAGATATACTAGAGGTCTTTGATTTCTTCTATTTTTAGGTGTTGTAATGATTAGTGGTTTGTTAGCTGAAACTAAGGTTCTAAAGAAAAATAAAGATATAATAGTTATAAATAAAAAGGTAGACATCATGCAAAGATTAGTAGTAGATGTTGAAG
>DAOVZV010000184.1 GCA_030634925.1 Sulfurovum sp. | reverse complement strand
TCTCTAGCCGTTGAAGTGCTCTTGATAAAAACTTTATTTCTATTTTTGCATCTTCAAGTTCTTTCTCTAATTCTTCATTTTTGTATGATAGGTTTTCTAATTCACGCTGAATTGGTAAATATTCATTTTTGCCATTTGACTTTATCGTAGCCTCAATAAGCAAAACAATTATACCTACAATATATAATATTACAGCACTAGAAGCTATCAATAAAAATAATTTCCAAGGAAAAGTTTTATCAACTATTAATATATAAATGAGCTGATATGTCATAAATAAAATACCTAATACACCTACAATCACAAATAATGTTAATAAAATCATAATAATAGCCAAAAATAAGAATGTTAGTGGTCGTTGTTGAATTATGATATTTATTTTATTCATCTTTTACTTTTCATATTAATCTATTTTATTAGTCTCCCAAAAGGTTAAAACCTCCGTCTTAAAGATGGACAGATTTAAGTTCGTTCCCACAATTTTGTGGGAATGTATACCTAATAAATTTATTATATCACTATTTTCTTAAACTTCTTTCCATTGCATTCCCACGAAATCGTGGGAACGAAAGTAACGAATGGAACTTACCGACTAAAACAAGTTTGCATTCTCGTCTATCCATTTGAGATATTCGATTATGTCTGTTGCCTCTTGTTCTGTCATGTGTTGATTTGGCATTTTCAATTTGAAATAGTCAATCATACTTTTGACATAAGGGTCATCATACATACCTTCTGGCTCTAAAATAAACTCTTTTACCCATTTTTCTGGATTTTCGTGTCTTTGTAATGCACCTGTTAGGTCTGGACCTGAACTTACTTTACCGATGACATGACAACCACCACAACCACCTTCACCAAATGCTCTTTCACCTGCTTGAGCTGATGGAGATTGCTTTGTAGCTACTAGTCTTACGAGTGCATCTTTGGCTCTGATACCAACATCTGCTGTCTTGACCATTAGTTGCCAAATCATATTTTCAAACAAAATAGCTTTTTCTAAGTCACCACTTGCTACAGCGTCATCAGATAGTTTTTTCTGTGCTGGAATTTGTCCATATTGGTCAAATGCATCAGTTACTAGGTCTGCTACTACTTTGTGGTCACCAAATTTATTCTCTTTGAGGAATGCTACAACGCTTTGGATAACTGCGTCTGTGGCTGTGTTTACGGCTACAGTTTTGTCATACTCTGCTTTTAGCTCCTCAGGAGTCATTGTTTTCATTTTTAGCTTTTGAGCTGATACATATTTCTTGTTCGGGTCTTTTACCATTAGGTAACCCATCATCTCTAGGTGTAACGCTGAACAAAATTCTGTACAGTAATAAGGGAATACACCCTCTATATCAGCTATAAATTTAATCTCTGTTGTCTCACCTGGTTCTAGTGAAGCGTGGATATTGAAGTTATCAATAGTAAACCCATGAGTCTCATCTTGTGCTCTTTCTAGGTTGGTCATATACATTGTGATTTCATCACCTTTATTGACAGTGATTCTCTCAGGGTTGATATGTGAACGGACAAATGTAGCATAGACAGTAACTTTGTTTCCATCTCTTACTATTCTCTCTTGACCTGCTAGTGTTTTACCTACATGTATCTCACCAGTTTTAGAGTTTGTACCCATTGGGTATCTTACATGTGGGTGAAGTTTTTCAGCTCTGATGGCTACGGCTTGATGAGGCTCACCTAAAGGTAGAGGCATATCAACAAGTAAATCCATAGTCTTACCACTAATATCAATCAACTGGTGATTTTGTGGGTGAAGAGGACCAACATTTTGAAATCTATCAATTGCAAGTTTGTTTAGAGAGATAATATACTTACCTTGTGGGTCAGAAGATTTTCCTTCCATACCAGCGAGGTGTCCAACATTATAATGAACATTCTCTTTGTCAAGAACTTTGAGTGTCTTATAGTTCCATTTTACAATTTGACTATCCACATATAGAGATGTATAAATCTCACCATCTACAGGAGAGTATTGATTATGCAATGGACCAAGACCCAATTCTACTTGACCGTGAAGTGCTTTTTTCATATCAAGGATAGGGATACCATAAGGGTCTCTTCCTGCATAATCTTTGGTATCAATAAGCTTTTTGATTTTGCTCCATAGATATACAGAAGCGTGAGTATCTAGCTTACCACAAACTGTGATATATTCACCATCTGGAGATACATCAACACCATGAGGTGATTTAGGCTCAGGGATTAAGAATAGTGCATCATTTGCAACAGCTGTTTCCATAGAGATAACTCTAGTACCATTGATAATAGTTACATTTTTAGGGTCATTTGCTACTTTAGCCAATTTCTCCCAGTTATATACATGCAAAAAGTCTGTATCATTTCTACTCATACCAGCTTCATTTGGTGGCATACCAACTTCAATACCACCTGTGTACATCTCTGTATTAAATGAGTTTGTAAAAGCCCAACCGTGAGATACACCTTTACCTGAATCTGATAAATCTTGCATATATGGAGGCATCTCTATAGTATAAGAATCATCTTCTATAATTCTACCTTTTTTGCTATCAAATTTCCACATAGTCACACCACCACGGTATGTCTCTTTGTACTCTTCGATTGGGTGATAGTTATTATCAAATGGTGCTGCATATTGTGCTGCTTCTATGATATACTCAGAGTTTTGAGTAAAGAAAGCCCCACCATGAGCTGATTTGAATAGTTTATTAACTACGATTTGCTTAGTCTCAAAATCTTCTAAGTCAATAATCGCAATTCTAGGGTTGGCTTTATCATTAATAGCCAACCACTTACCATCATATTTACCATCAACTTCAGACAAAGCTGGGTGATGAGTATCACCCCAATTTATCTCTCTACCTCTGATGTTACCTTGTCTAAGTATCTTGAGACTATCCACATCATACCCATATCCTTGCCAAGGCTCAGGCGTAAATACAGCGATGTATTTTAGTATTCTCATAGATGGAACACCATAAACAATCACTTGTCCAGACTGTCCACCAGAACTAAATACTACAAACTCATCTTTCACACCAGTTGGGTTATAAGTCTTCGCTGCACGAATAACATCATTTTCAGTTAAACCTCTAGCCTCCATCACTTTCGCCAAATCTCCACCTATCGCAGATGAGGCAACTGTTGTAAACATAGCCAAACCCAAAATAAGCAAAGAGACTCTTCTCAATATCATATTCATTATCTTCTCCTTTAGAATTTAAGTAGTGTATAGTAGTACATATATAGTTTTATGTGTTTGACTAAGGTCAAATGAGTGTGGTGTTTTGATTAGCTACTTAGAAATCAACCCATCCAAACTCTCTTTCAAATTACTCAAATTTTGATTAGATACGGTTAGTTCTTCTAGTAGTTGAATTAGAATGTCTTCTTTTTTGATTAGCTCTTTATCTATTTTGTCATCTTTGTCCATAAGATTGATTAGTTCAAATAGGTCTTCTATGTTTTGTTCTACTGTTTCGAGAGATTGTGTGGATTGTTCTATTAGGTTGCTGGAGTTTTTGATGGATAAATCTATCTTGTTTATGAGAAAATTAAAGTTATCTTTTGCTTTGTTGATGTCGCTATTGCTATTGTCCATTTTTAT